>CAMEZU010000006.1 GCA_945947925.1 uncultured Verrucomicrobiota bacterium | reverse complement strand
ATCGGCCCATGAATGTCGGGGTGGGCGTCATCACGCTGGTAGTTGCACAAGAAGTCGTCGATGTTCACATAGCTCCAGCCGAAGTCGATGAGACGCTCGCGCACGAAGGCGTCTGCCGCGGCACGGATGTCATCCGCCGAGACGGCGCTTGCAAAGCAGTTCCACGAGTTCCACCCCATCGGCGGCGTAAGGGCGATGCGCTCGCCGACGACCAGACGGTAGACGCGCGTGTCGGACCCCTTCCCGTTCGTCGCCGTGACCGTGACCGGATATTCGCCGCGACTGGCGATCGCACCCGTGAGGATGCCTGACTTCGCATCGAGCGTCACTCCCGCCGGCAGACCCTTTGCCGTGAACGTCATCGGACGAGCCCCCGAGCAAGGCAAGGTGAAGAGCAGCGGATGCGTCGGCCGCACGCCGAAGACATAAGGCGCATTGAGACGAGGCTCGTCACCGATCTTCGGCGAAAGAATGCCGAACTGCTCCGGAACGGTTTCGTACCGGACCGGCCGAAGCGTCGTTCCCGGCATCACCTCGAAGTCCGCCTCGCACCAGTCGGCGATGTCATTGCGGAGCCCGTCACCGGCGTCGTCCACCCAGAGGATGACGCGCTTGGCGCCCCGCAAGGGCACGTCGATGCGTTCCGCCGCGTTGCCGAAACGATGGACGGGCGAGCGAAAGACGCGCCTGCCGTCGGCAAAGACCGAGAACCGGACCGAACCGCGCCGCGCGATCTCCATGCCTGCATCCGCACCGATTGTCGCCGTGAAGCGAACGGCCTCACCCTTCACCTCGATCTCATAAAAACTCGCCGCGTGCGTGCCGACGCCTCGCTTGAACGTCTCGCCGCCGATCCGAAACGGCGTTCCGCCGTTGGCGACATTCACCTTCGGCGGATTCCACCCGCTCGTCATCGTCGAGAGGTCAAGCGTCTCCAGTCCGATGCGATCGGTCCCCGTTGAAGCGTTGTTAACCGTTCCCGCGCATTCGCCGATCAAGGCCAGCACCAAGCCAGCTACGCAAAAAACGTTCGTATTCCTTTTCATTGGCCTTTACCCTTTTTTATAACCGAAAATCCAGCCCTTCGGCAACACCTCTCGCACCCGCGAAAGCGGCTTCTTCATGGCCTCAGACGCTCAATGCGGCGTTGTCGTTGGAGACGTTGTCGACGCCGATGCCCATCTTCTCGAGGTCGACGTTGACGATGCCCCAGGGCAGGACGTTCTTCCAGTTGCCGCGGGTGAAGTCGGGAATCGAGACCGGCTTCGATCCGCTCCTCACGGACTTCTCGGTCAGCTCGCAGAGGCAGCTCGTCGCCGCGAGGTCGTAGACGTCCATATCCAGCGGTTCGCCGTTCTGCAGGCACCAGACCCAGCGGAGGTCCATGATGAAGTCCATGCCGCCGTGTCCGCCGACCTTCGCCGCGACCGCGGAGACGTCGCGCCACATCGGGTGCATGTACCTCCGTCGGATATCGTCCACCTTATCCTTTTCGAACCAGGCGTGCGCCTTATGGTCGTTGCACCTGTCCTCGAACGCGCACATCAGCGGATAGTCGCGCATGATTCCCTTCGTGCCGCTGATGAGGCAGGCGCGGCTGTAGGGACGCGGCGAGCTCACATCGTGCTGCACCATGATGGACCTGCCGTTCACGGTCTTGATGAGCGTCGTGTTCATGTCGCCCATCTCAGCGGGACCGTCCTTCTTGCGCGGATCGGCGTCGTCGAGAACCTCCTTGCGGAAGTATTCGTAGTTGACATTGTGGGGTCCGTTCTCCAGCGAGACGAGGAAGTCCATGCGGTCGCCGCGGTTGATGCCGAGCGTCTGGCAGAGCGGGACGAGGCCGTGGGTCGGATAGCGGTTCCCCTTGTGCGCCATGTTCTCGCCGTAGCGCCACATCCATTCGCCGCCGCTCTCGCCGTCGTTGCCGACAGAGCGGATGACTCCCCTGAGGTCGTGGATGTACGCGCCCTCGACATGGGTGATCTCGCCGAACATCCCGAGACGGGCAAGATTGAGCTCCAGAAGCTCGATTTCGCCGTAGACGCAGTTCTCGAGCTGCATGCAGGGGATCTGCAGGCGCTCGGACGCCTCCACGAGCTCCCAGCATTCGTCCGTCGTGAGCGCGGCGGTCACCTCGACGAGCGGGATCTTTCCGCCGTTGAGCGCGCGGAGCGCCACCGGCTGGTGGAGCGCCCACGGCGTCGCGCAGTAGACGACGTCGCAGTCCCCGAAATCGCAGAGGTCCTTGTAGGCCTCGTCGCCGATGTAGGTCTGTGGGACGGAACGGTACTTGCGGTCCGCCAGCCACTTGAGGTTCGCATCGACGCGGGCAGGATCCCGATCGCAGATCGCGACGATATCGACGCCGGGGATCATGGAGACGCGATGGACCGCGGCAGTGCCGCGCGCGCCGACGCCGACGAAGGCGACCTTGATCTTCCTGCCCATCAGCCTGCGGTAGGCGAAGCCCTGCATCGAGCCGCCCGCGCCGAAGCCGAAGCGGTTCAGCTGGCAGCCGGCGAGCATCGCCGCAGCGCCCATCCAGGCAGTCCCCCTGAGAAACCCGCGTCTGTCCATCGTGTGTTGCATGTCTTTCTCCTTAAGTGTGTGTTCGACCTTGACCAGCCTATTCGGATCTGTCAAATCCGGATTGTACGGGGCGCATCGGAGATCTTGAGGTCTGACGGAAGCACAAGTCCCGGACGGAACGGCTTGGAGGGCTCTTCCGGCGAATACGGCGGGACCGGCTTGCCCTTGATCTCCTTCGGCATATGAAACACTTTGGGAACCGGAATCTCCTTGACAACCACCTTCTCGACGACCTTCTCAACCTCGACAACCTTCTCAACGATCTTCTCAACAGGTTTTTCAACGATCTTCTCGACAATCTTCTCCACAGGCTTCTCGACGATCTTCTCGACGGGCTTCTCGACGATCTTTTCTTTTGGCGGCGGCGAATCAAGGAAGCTGATTGTCATCGCGACCGTCCCGAAGCGGACGACATCGCCGTTCGCGAGCTCCGTTCGGCTGTTCGGCGGCAGTCGCCGACCGCGGTAAAAGGTTCCGTTCGCGCTGTCGAGATCCTCCACGAACCAGGCGCCGTCCCGAAAGTAGATCTTGGCATGGTGGCGCGAAAGGACACCGATAGCCAGACAGACCTTGTTGTCGGTCTCGCGGCCAACGGTGATCAGATCCTGATCGGAGAACTCGTGCTCCTGATAATGGTCGACGTTGTCGAATCTGAAGATCGCTTTCATTGCTCGTAGTGGCGATGGTAGTACTGGTTGAAGGCGTAGAACATGACGTTCACGCCGAGCTTGTAGGCCTGGTCGGCGACTTCGGCGGAGGCGCCGGAGTGGTCGTCTTTCCAGGCGTCGTTGATGTCGCCAGGATGGTAGAAGACGCACCAGCGGCCTTCGTCACGAATGCCCATCGCACGGTAGCCGGCATGGTGCCAAAACGGCGGTGCGCCGTCCGGGAAGACATACGGACGCTGGTAGATCGTGTCGTCGTTGGGGATGTCGACGAGGGGCTTGCCGGGGAAGACGCGCCGGAGGAGGTTGCGCACCTGTCCGTCGAAATAGCCGCCGCCGTTGTCGATGAAGAGCATGCCGCCTTCGACAAGGCAGTAGTCGCGCAGGATCTTCACCTCCTTGTCGGAGACGTTGATGCCCTTCATGCCGGTCAGGAACACGAACGGCGGCGATTTCTTCTTCGGGAAAAACTTCAGACGCTCGATCTCGCGGAACTCGGTATCCTTCGCGATCTTCATGCCCGTCCACTCGTGGAACTTGATGAGAAGGTTGTAGTCCGCTCCCTTGCCCATGTCCTGGTCCCAGTCGCCGCCGCGGTACTTGAGGCGGATGAAGCGAACCGCCGCGCCGGCCATGCCCTCCGGCCAGCCGCCTTTGCCCTTGCCGCCCTTGCCGAGGCCGGACGTCGAGGTCGCCTGGTAGGTGTCACGAGACTCGTTCTCGAGCTCCTCGAGCGTCTTCACGTCGTCGATGTTCATGCGCTCGAGGATGTAGGGCGAAAACGGATTGATCGTGAGCTTCTTCTGCTTCTTCTGCTTCTTCATCTTCTTGACGACGACCTGCTGCTGCATTTCGCCGCTGCCCTGAGGCAGTCCGTACGGCTCCTCCCAGCCCCACGTGAACATCAGGTACGGCAGGAACAGGATCGCGAGGAAGAGCGAAATCGCCCAATAGACCGAACTGCGCCAGCGCGGATCCTTGCCACCGGTCTTGGCGGAGACGATCAGGTCGCCGCCGACGTCACGTCCGCCGATCGGCATCTTGCTGACGCCGTAAATCCGCCGCGCCGCGACCGAAAGGAGCGCCACGAGGAGGAAGAGCGGCCAGAGGGATGCGAAGAACCCGAAGATGAAGGAGCCGGCCCACAGGTTGTTGCGCATCACGGCATCAAACGCCTTGTGGTCAGCGACGTTCAGGATGTCCGCCGCGGCAATGGTCCAGCGGAAGACCGCGAAGCCAATCGCAAACGCCGCGGCCCACGCGAGCTGGAAGAGGCGGAAGACGAACGGCTTCTTGAAAATCGCCAAGAGCGTCGCAAGCACGCAGAGAACCGCCGCGCCGGCCGATGCCCACGCGAGACGCGTCCCGTAGGCGAGATGACCCGCGTTCTCGAGATAGCGCGTCATCACCTCGTCCAGTCCCGCCCAACGGACCCAGTAGCCGTCCGCAAGGAATGCACAGCCGGTCATCAGGAGCGAGAGCCCCGTGAAGCCGATCGCAAAGCGAAACGGCACGCTCCGTCGCGACTGCCAGCGCCAGAGGACCGTGAAGACCTTCACGAGTCCGCTGGAAAGCATGGCGTTCCAGCGCTCGATGAGGTTCAGGAGTTTTTCAAAGTATTCCATCAGTCAAGGGTGAGATCGTCGCCGTATTCAAATTCCTTCTTCGGGGGAAGCGGCTGCACTTCCGGCGGAACGACCTTGCCGTCGGCTCCGACGGTCGCGTTGGACGCCGAACCGTCAGCGGCTGCGGCCGGAGCGGCGGCCCCGCCCTTCTTCGCCGCCTCGGCGGCCATGGCCTTCGCCTCCGCTTCGGCCTTCGCCTCGGCCGCAGCCTTCTCCTCGGCCTTCTTGCGGCGCTCGGCCTCTTCCTTCTGGCGGTTCTCCTCGGTGCGGATCGCGTTGATCGCGCTCGGAGACTTCACGCCGTAGACGGCCCAGTCCTTGAAGAGGGAAATGCTGGTCGCCGCCATGAGGATCAAGTGTCCGATGATGGAGTAGACGACCGCCTTGGCCATGATCGACTTGCCGATGCCGGTGAGAAGATCGTCAGGATGAATCGTCTTCGTTTCTGTTGCCATGTCGTTTACCCTTCTTGATGAAATTTCAGCTTTCAAATTTCAGATCTCAGATTTTCGATTTTCGATTTGGGATTCTGCCGCTAGTCGTCTGGCTGTCCGGTCAGGATCAGCTTCGCGCCGGATTCGCTGACCGCCTGGATGAGCGGATTGAACTCCTTGTGAGAGAGCGAATTGTGGATCGCCACGTGGACGGCGAGCGACTTGTCGGCCTCCACGAACGGCTTCAGCAGCGCGGCCACTTCGTTCGCGCCGACCTTCTGACCCTGGAACCAGATGTCGCCGTTGTGGTCCATCGTCACGGACTGCTTGGCGGCCTCCTGCTGCTCGAGATCGGAGGAGCTCGGCTCCTCCATGTCGACGTTCGCCGTCTTCATGAAGTTTGACGCGAGCATGAAGAAGATGATCAGCAGGAAGGCGATGTCGCCCATGGAGGAGAGCGGCAGGACCAAGCTCGGTTTCTTTCGTCTTCTGATTGCCATTTTCGTTTAGTCCGTGAGGATGGCCACGACACCGCCGGCGGCGGCAATGGCGGTCACGACCTGATAGTAGCGCTCGTAGGGCACGTCGTCGGAGGTCTCGACCGAGACGTTCTTGTGCTTCTCGTCCATCTTGGGGAAGTTCTTCTTCCAGAGGAACTGCTTCAGCTCGTTCATCGTCACTTCCTTATCGCCTTCCTTGCCTCCGTCCGAAACCCTGATGCGGTCCTTCATGAGGTAGATGGTCGGCGTGTCGGACTGCTGGCTCTGCTGCTGAGGCGGCGTGGCTGCGGACGGCATGTCCACCTTGCGTCCCCAGGGGCGCGCCAGTGTCGTTGTGAGGATGAAGAAGATGATGAGCAGGTTCGCGATGTCCGAGAAGGACGTCAGATCCGGCTCGATGTCACCTTGACGCTTTTTGCCGATACGCTTCACTGTTCAGTTGATCGTTGGGGGATGGCAGTTGGTAGCTAGGGCCTGCGATTTACGGGGCGACGGCTTGGGCGAAATCGGCGATCGAGGTCTCGAGCTGGACGTTCCACTCCTCGACCTTCTTCTGGAACATGTTGTAGGCGACGACGCCCGGAATCGCGATGATCAGGCCCGCGGCCGTCGTGATCAGCGCTTCCGAAATGCCGCCGGCAACCGCGCCGGCGTCAAGGCCCGCGGCCTCGGCCATCACGGCGAACGAGTTGATCATGCCCGTCACGGTGCCGCACATGCCGATCAGCGGGGAGATGGACGAGACGAGCACCATCGTGCCGAGGCGTTTCTCGAGCCCGCTCATCGCCTTCGGCGCATAGTCTTCCATCGCCTTGGTGACGCCGGCTTCGATCTCCGGCTCGGACTTCCCCTTCTGGTAAAGACGCGTGAACTTCTCAAGTCCCGTGAGGAGCACGGCGGCGACAGGGCCCTCCGAGCTGCGGCAGGCCTCGACGGCCGCGGCGATGTCACCATCCGCAACGGCCTGCACGACCTTCTCGCGCAGAGCCTTCGGGTCCAGCTTGGAGGCGGCACGGAAGGCGCGACAGCGGTCGATGATCGCGGCGACCATCACAATCGAGCAGATCAAGAGGGGCAGCATCATCCAGCCGCCGTCCATCAGATAATTCATCATGGCTTGTGTTCTCCCTAGTTTAAATTACTGTTCCAGCTTCTGCAGGAATTTCGCGGCCTGCTTGGCGCTGCTGCCGCCCGGATACTCCTCGAGGAGCCGGCGGAACTTGGCGATTGCGTCGGCACGGTTGCCGAGACGATGGCAAACGACGCCCCACTTGAGAAGCATCTCGTCGAGCCACGGCGCGTCCGGATAGTCCTGGAAGACGCGGTCCAGCGTCTCCTGGGCGCGGTTGTAGTCGCGGATCGAGATGTAGTAGTCGATGACCTTCTTGATCGCCTCGCCCGCGAACGAGGAGTTCGGATAGGCGTCGGCGCAGCGCTTGAAGGCGAGCATGGCAGAGGAATAGTCGGGCTTCGCGCCGAACTTCGCGGACATCTTGGCGTTCTGCTCCATGATCTCGCCGATGCGGAACTGGGCCTCAGGCTTGAGCGGGGAGTTCTCCATCTGAATGATCGAGTTGTAGACCTGAATCGCGCTCCTGCGGGATTCGTCCGTGTCCTTCAGGCGGTTGGCGTTCGCAATCTGCAGAAACGCGCGGTCGGCGAGGAGCGTGTCCGGATACTTCTTCACCAGCGCGCGGCAGGTGGCGATCGCGGCGTCAAGGCGGTTCTTGACGAGGTAGAGGTTCCAGCGAACCTCGTACGCGCTCTCGACGACATCGCGCTCGAGCGAGTTGTGCTTCATCAGGTCGAAGACGTCCTCGACGCGCGCAAGTCCCTCGTCCGCCTTGGACTTGGCATTCGACTCAAGGCCGACGTCCTTGAAGATCGAGCCCCACTTGTAGAGGAGCTGCGCCTCAAGGAGGAGCTTCTTGGCCTGGACGGTCACTTCGTTCGCGTGAGCCATGATGGACTGCGGCTCGGTCGAACCGCCCACGAGCACCATCGCCTCGCATGTGCGCTCGACCGGCTTCTTGCCGTCCAGATAGCAACTGTCGGTGTAGACGGCCGACAGGCGGTCTTCCGGCATGACGGCGATCTCACCCGCGGCGGCGGTTTCGTTCGTTGCCAGGATCTTCGGGGTGATGCGTCCGAGGAAGACGCCGCTGCGGGGCGAGTCCTCGACCAGCTCGATGTCGGTCTCCGTCCGCGTCAGCCAGGGCGCGTCGGGCGCGGGCGGCGGCGGCGGATCGTTCGGATCGGCTCCCGGCGGCGGCTCGGGACGCTCGCGGTACTGCACGCGCACGGTCACCTTCACCTTGTCGGCGTTGGGCGTGACGTCCAGGTCGAGGTCGCGGATGCGGATCTGCGCGGGCTGTCCGACGAAAACACCGCGGACACGCTGGCGCATCGCGCCATCCATAAACGCAATCGAACCGGTGGAGACGACCTTCGCCCCGGCGCTGAGCTTCTTCGCGACTTCGCCGCCCTCGGTGTTGCAGTCGACGTAAGTGACCTTCAGCTCCTCGGCGCCATGGACGGTGAGGACGCCGTCACCCGGCTGGGACGGATCGGACGAGGTGCGGACGGACGCGATGAAATCGCCGTCGCCCTTGCCGAACGGCTCCAGCACGGCCGTTTCCTTGTCGCCGCTCTTGGACTCCAGCACGACCTCGGACTTGTAGCCGAGCGTCTGCAGAACGGAAAGGTCCTTGTCCTTCACGTGCACGAAAACGCGCTGTCCGGCCTCGGCGAGAACAGTCTCGTTCGTGCCCTGCTCGGGAACGGCGGTGCCGACCATCTGGAAGGCCTCGGCGGCACGCGTCCAACGGCGAGCGTCGAAATGAATCTGTCCGATCAGGAAGTAGGCGTCGTTCGAGAACGGGCTCGTCGGATAGTCCTGCGTCAGGCGGCGCAGCACCATCATCGCCTCGCCGGCCTGTCCGCGGGAGTTGTGGAGCTGTCCCTGCAGGAGGAGCGACTCGGCCTGCACCGCCTGGTCGGGCGAGCGCTGGGCCGTGCGGAGTTCCGCGCCGGCGCGGTCAAAGTCGCGCTTGTCGAGGAAGTGACGTCCGAGCGCGAGGTTCGCGAGATACTTCGAGTCGGTTGCCGCGTACATGCGGCCGACCGCCTCGAGAATACCGACCGCACGTTCGTCTTCCTTCTGATCGAAGAGCGAAATGGCGTTCTTGACCGCACGCTTCGCGCGCCGCTCGAGCTTTTCCTTGGCATCGGCGTCCGTCGCCTTCTCGGCGGGCTTCGCGTCCTTGGCCGCATCGGCCGCGACGCAAACCGCCGCCGAGAACGCCACCATCACCGTCATCATCAGTTTTTTCATAAGCTTTTCTTCTCTTCCAAATTACCTGACCTCATTCGTCATGGCGCCGCCGGTGGCAATGCCATAGCGTTCCAACGCCTGGTGCGCCTGCGAGGACGCGCCGCTCTGCTTCCACTTCGGGTTCTTCAGCAGCTGGCGATAGAGGCCGATGGCCTTCTCCTTCTCGCCGTCCGCCTCCTTCCACTGCGCATAGCGGAGAACGGCATTCGCCGCCTCGTCCGGAAAGACGGACGTCAGCTCCGTGAGCGTCGTGTAGGACTCTTTCTTTTTTCCGCATTCGCGGTATGTCTCGGCAAGGGCCCAGAGGGTGCGCGGCGGATCGTCGAGCTCCAGATAGATCTTAATCGCCTTCTCCGGCTCGCCGAGGCGGTGGCGGTAGAACCCCGCGAGATCATACTTCGCGCCCTTGAGCGCGCCCGGATCCGGCGGCGGCTGCGTGCCGATGTACTCGGTGAGATACATCATCGCGGCCTTCCACTCCTGGAAATGGCACTCGAGCTCGTACTGGAGGCGGAGACGATAAAGCGTATTCTTCGCCATCGCAGCGGCAGAACGCGCGGCGTCCTTCTGTCCGATCCCCGCGAGCTCGAAGGCGAGCGTCCGCGCGCGGCCGTCGATCTGGTCCGGCTTGGCGCCCTTCACCATCGGCTCGAGCGCCTTGACGTGATTCATGATCTCATCCGTCTTCGCATAGCCATAGAGGGCGCGGAGCTGCGCGATCGCGTAGGCCCAGCCGTCGTCGTATCCCTCGAAGGCCCCTCTCTCGCCGTCCAGCCACGCGATGTAGCCCTTGCGAATCTTCTCCACCTCGCGCTTGCGCTCGGCCTTTTTCTTCTCGGGCGGGAACTTGCGGTCGAGGTAGGCCGTGACGCCGTGATGTCCGTAGCGGTCGATTTCGGAAACCCACTTCGCGTTCTCGCAGATCGCCCCGACGCGCTCTTTCTTCTTCTCCGGACCGAGCCCGGCGAACAGCGTCGCCTCGAGGTTGGCGAAGTCCTGAGTGACGATGCGGGCGAGGACCAGGTCGTCACGGGACCATTTCCAGAGCGACCAGTCGACCTTCTTCTGCGAGAAGACGATCTTCTCCCAGAGCTCGGCGGCCTCTTCGGCCTTGCCCTCGCCCCAGCGGACGCTGGCAAGGGAGCGAATCACGTTGTAGTAGATCTTGTGTCCGTCGGCGCCCTTGTCCTCGACAATCTCCTCGAGGTCGGCGTTCGCCTGCTTGATCTCGCCGAGCTCGCGCTTCACGCGGGAGAGCATGTAGCGGGCGGGAACGGCGATGAACTTCTGCTCGGGATAGATGTCCAAGACCTCGTTGTAGAGCTTCATCGCCTCATTGCGGTCATGCGCCTGCTGCTTCGCATAGCCCTGCATGAAGACCGCATAGGCGAGGAGCGGCTCGTTGCCGGCGTCGGACGTCTCGCCCTGCACCTGCACCTTGCGCCATTCGCCGGCCGCGTTGCGGTAGCGCGGCACGAGTTCCGTCACCTTGACGCCGCGGCGCTCCGCATCCACCGCCTGCTCGAAGAGCTTCACCGCCCGGTCGACCTGCGCACGGTCGGTGAACTCGAGTTCCTTGTAGACCTCGCCCGGCATGTGCCAGTCCCACTCGCGCATCGGCTCCGCGTACGCGTTCGCCTTCGCGAACGCGAAGTAAAAAGTAAAAGCTAAGAAGTAAAAAGCATGGATTTTTCTCATCTCAATTCACCTCGTCCTTTTACTCAAAGTCCTTGAACGCCCGGCCTTCCTGCAGGAGCAGACCACGGGCACGACGGGCCCACTCGGTCTCCGGGAACTCGAAGACCGTGCGCTTCAGGTACTGGTAGGCCTTGGCGTAGTCGTAGCGGCGGACGCTCACGTCACCCGCCCAGTAAAGGGTCTGGGCGCGGAGCTTGGACTCGCTGTCGCGATAGGTTTCGACGAGCGAATCGAATGTCGTGACCGCATCGCGGTAGAAGCCGTCGATCTTCTGCTGATAGCCCTGCGGGATCGGCTCCTTCTTCGCCTTGCGCGCCTCGATGTCGGCGGCGATCGTCTCAGCCTGCTTGATGTAGCAGCTGCCGGCCATGAACAGCGCGCGGGCCGCCTTGTTGTGCTGCGGGAAGCGCTGCTGGAAGTTCCGGTAGATGTGGCCGGAGATATCGTAGCGCTTCTCCTGCGTGTAATAGTACGTCGCCAGACGGATCGTCGCCTCGCCGACGAGGTCGCTCTCCGGATAGAGGTACGTCATCTTCACGTACTCCTCGGACGCGCGGTTGTAGTCCTTCAGCATCTCGAGGCAGAGCGCCTTGTGGTACTGGCTGCGGGCGGCATACTCGCCTTCCGGCCAGGTGCCGAGGATCTGCGAGAAGCGCGAGAGGGCCTCCTGGTAGAGCGGGGTCGCCTTCTCCATGTCCTCCGCGTCCTTCGCTTCGGTCGCGAGCTCCTGATAGAGGTTCGCGAGGAGGAACTCGCCTTGCACGACGTGCGAGCTGTCCGGATAGTTCTTCAGCGCCTCCTCGAGGATGAACTTGCCCTCGTCAATCGCTGCGGCGGACTTCTCGGGCTGCTTCAGCTTGCGGTGTTCCTTCGCCTGCTCGAACAGGCACTCCGCAAGGCGGAACTGCACCAGCACGGCCGTGTCACGGTCCGCGAAGCGCTTCGAGAAGAGGCGGACGTTGCCGTTCGCGCCGCGGAAGACCGTACCGGTCGTGGACAGCGTCCGCGCCGTCGTGCCCGGAAGCGTCAGCTCGTCCTTGTACGTGAAGATCACCTTGTCGCCGTAGCTGACGGCGAAGCGGTCCTCGGTCAGGATCTCGTACGCGGACGCGACGCCGCCCGTGGCGACGGACGGAATCGTCTCGTCCGGCGCAAACATGACCGGACGAAGACGGCCCGTGAAGATACCGGAGTGCGGCATCGTCTCCGTGAGGGTGAGCGGACGCTTGATGCCCGTCTTGGAGGAAATCGCAAGGATGTCGATCTTGTCCGGCTCGTCGGTCGCGTCGCGATCGGCGTCGTCAACCTTCACGAAGAAGCTCTCGCCGACGTGCGCACCGTTGCGCTCCGCGGAGAACGTGCTGTCCGAAAGGCCGAGCGAGGCGTCGGAAACGAGCTTCAGCGTCCGCTTCATGACCGGCTGCCCGTCCTCGGAAAGGACCGTGATGTCAATGAGGTCGGAGCCCGTGACGCAGAGGAGCGGCGGCGCGTCCTCGGGAATCTCGATGTTGGGATCGATCGGCCCGAGCGACAGCTGGATGAGCCCGTTAAACGTACCCGCGGCCTGCGCTTCCTTCGGCGACTGGGCGCCCGCCGTCAGGCGGAACGGCGCCAGCCCGCCGCCAAGCTTGAGCGGCACGGTCACCTTGTCGGGCTCGCGTCCCTCGGCCGCGGCCTTGGCGATCTCGCTGTGCGCGACCGCCTCGACCATCACCTTGGAGCATGCGTAACGGGCGCGCGAACGGTCGTTCACGCGGACCGGGATCGATCCCGCGGAGACGTTGACCGGAATCGGGTTCGTCGTCGCCACGGCCTTCTCGTCCATCGGCGCAGCCGTCAGGACGTCGCGGTAGACGACGTTGACGTTCTCGTTGCCGGGACGGCGGCGAATGCGCTCAAGCTTCACCTTCGCGTCGGCCGACGTGTCGATCTCCTGCGTCTTGCGGACGTCGAAGAGCGTCAGCGAAGGCTGCGACGGACGGGCCGCGAAGATGCGCGCAGAGCGTGAGCACGGAACGCCCGGATCGGTGTTCTCGCGGTCCTCGTAGCTGACGGTGAGGCAGTCGTCGCTCTTCACGCGCAGCACATTCGCCGGCGCTTTGGTGTTGCCCGCCTCACAGGTCTTCAGGACGCCCATGAAGATACCTGAGTGCATGCCGTAGGAATCCTCCGAGCGGCCATAGCCCCACTTCGGCTGGAACTCGACGAGCTTCTTGGTGAACGTCTCGCCCGCCGCGTTCTTGATCGTGACCTCGATCTTGTCCGCCTCGTCGGAAATGTCGCAGTCGGGATCGGTGACCGCCATCACCAGCGAATCGCCCGGCTGGAAGCGGAACGCGTCCCACGCCGTCACACCGCCCTTCTCGTCCGTGTCTTCGAAGATGAAGCGCACCTTCGCGTCGTTGAACGAGCTGTCCATCTGACGCTGCAGCACCTTCTTCTCGCCGGAGGTCGTGCGCTCGTCCTCGTACTTGACGGTGATCTTGTCGCCCGGCGCGACCTCAAGCGTCTTGTTGGACTGCGAGTCGGAGAAGTCGCTCTCGACCGGCAGGACGTCCTCGCCGCGGTCGTCCTTCGCGCTGATGCGCGAAATCGAGACGTCGGGGCTCTTCACATCCGCAAACTCCCAGCGGAAGGAACGCAGCCTGACCGGCTTCTCGAACACCGCCTTGAAGCCGTTCGCCGTCTTCACGATCTGCGCCTGCTCCTTGACGAACTTCTTGAGCGCCTCGTGCTTCTCAGCGCTGAACCAGTCGGACGGGAACGCCTGCGGCCCCTTGCCCATCGGCTCCCAGACGAGGTCGAAGTCGTCGTCGTGGTTGTTGGAGACGACCGCCAGCTCGAACTGGTGGCAGCCGGGCGCGAGGTCCGCCGTCACCAGCGCATCCTGAAGCTTGAAGCCCTGGCCGGAGAAGATCTCCTCGCCGTCCAGCGCGAACGTGACCCAAAGGTTGCGGAGCGCGTCCTTCTTGCCCGAAACCGGCTGGATGCGGAACCGGAGCGAATCGACACCTTCCGGCGCGGCGAACGGACCGGAGTAGAGCGCGGTCTGCCAGTCGTTGCCGAGCGCGCGGTACTCGATCTTCTCGACGATGTGGCGCTTCGCCGCGCGGTCGGTCTGGCAGAACGCGCGGAGGTCCGCGAGCGAGCGACGCGGATGGCGGTCGTACTGCTGCTGTCGGCGGAGATAGAGCTTCGACATCTCGGTCTCTGCGGGGAGACGGCCGAGCTGCATCACCTTCGAGCCCATGCGGCCGACGAGCTGGATCGCCTTCACGTCCTCGACGCTCGGCGTATCAAGCGTGATTTCGGAGAAGAGGTAGGAGCCCATCGTGTCGACCTCGAACCACTTGCCGGGCTGCCCGTCGGAGAGCGACTTCCAGCCGCCCTTCTTGTTCTCGTTGATGACATCGCCCGGATTCATGCCCGCAGCGGTGTCGTGCGCAAAAGCGCGCGGCGGCGGCAACGAGGTCGCGATCTTGCCGCGGAAGACGCCGGAGAACGGCTTCTCCTCCTTGAGCTCGTAGTCGTCGAGGCGGTCGCCGGAGCTGGTCTCGATCGAGACCCGCAGGCTGTCGGCCTCGCCGCCGAGCGAACGGTCACGGTCCTGCACGACCACGTAGAGCGGGTTGCCGGGACGGAGCCTCCTGGAAACGCCCGTATCCTCGAGGCTGTGGTCCTCGTCCAGCAGGTCCTTGAGTCCCTTCTCGGTCTTCTTCTCCTCCGTGCGCGGCGCGCCGGCCCCCATCGCGAGCTTGGCGTCGTCAATGACCCTGAGACACTTCGGCTCGTTCAGCGGCAAGCCGCGCTCCTTGAGGAAGTCGGGATCGATCACGTACGAAACGGTGTCGTCGCCGATCACCTCGAGAACGCGGTTCGACCGACACGCCTTGCCGAGCTGGACCTCGATGAGGCCCTTGAAGTTGGACGGGTCGCGGCTCGTCGGATAGAGGTTGATGCGCTCCTCGTCCTTGCCCGGCTCGGTGCGGACGATCACCGGGATCGATGCACCGCCACCGGCGACGGAGAGGTTCGAGTCCTGCACCGTGACCGTGAGCTGGCTGCCGGGACGGATCATGTTGCGCTCGGTCAGGTCGCCGACGAGAA
Organism: uncultured Verrucomicrobiota bacterium; assembly: GCA_945947925.1. Lineage (GTDB taxonomy): Bacteria > Verrucomicrobiota > Kiritimatiellia > RFP12 > UBA1067 > UBA1067. The sequence continues at coordinate 7,980 of CAMEZU010000006.1, read as the reverse complement.
CGTCCGTGTCGTCGACTTCGCTGTTCGTCGCCAGCTTCCACTGGCCGTGGAGGAAGCGTCCCTCCGTGTGCGTCAGGTTGATCGCGAAGACCTGGCGCAGCTGCTTGATGCACTCGTCGAAGTCCTTGCGGTCAAACGCGATCAGCGCCATGAAGTAGTGGGCCTGCGCCTGGATTTCGCGGTCGTTCTGGCTGAGCCAGTACTCAAGCGTCGCCTCGGCGCCCTGGACGTTGCCGGACGCGATCTGCAGGTCCATCGCGCGGAACATCGCCTTCTTGCCGTACTTGGTCGCATGATACGTCGGATTGTCGCGGAGTGACTGGTACTCGAGCTTCGCGGCCTCGAAGTTCTGCTGGTCGCGGTAGCCCTCGGCACGGGAGAGGACCATCGCCGCCGCCATCTCGGGCGAGACCTTCGACTCCTGCGCGAGAATCGCCGTCGCGATCTGACGCGCCTTCAGGAGAAGCTTGTCCTTCTCGCCGCGGTCCATGCGCAGCTGCTCGACGCCCCAGATCACGAAGTTGGGCGGCAGCTTCAGCGCCTCGCGCTCGAACACGGTCTGGTTCTTCGGATCCTGCAGGATCTGCCACGCGCGCTCCGGGTTCTTCTTCGAGAGCTCGTCCGCCGCCACGTAGAGCGGATACGCCGGATCGTTCTCGCCGACCGGATAGATGCCCGGAAGCGTCGAAGCAAGCTCGGCGCGGTACTTGGCCGCGAGCGAGACAAGCCAGCCCGGCTGGTCGCCGGAGATGGCGTCGACATAGAGGTAGAACGCCTCGTTAGCACCCGACGCCTTGAAGTCCTCCAGCACCTGCTTCAGATAGCCGTCGCCCAGCCAGTGACACATGATGGATGCGCCCGTGCGGCGGGCAATCGCCGCGGCACCCACGGCATCCTTCTTTTCAATCGCCTTGCGAAGACGGCTGTGCCAGGCCATCGTCTCGTTGCTGTCGCCAACCGAATTGCGCATGCCCGCGAGGACCTTGTCGGTCATCGTGTCGTAGAAGGCGTCGATCTTCGCGACCTGCGTCGCGTTCGTCTCGCTCTTCGCAAGCTCGGCGCGGCGGTTCTTGAGCGCATCGAGGCGACTGCCGTCAAAGCCCAGCGTGCAGACGCCGGCGCGCACATCCGGCACCGCCTTGAGCGCCGCCGCATACTTGTCGGTCAGCAGCTTGTACCAGCCCGGGAACCAATCCCAGTACGTGTTCTTGCCGTCCTCACGGAGCAGAAGAATGCCGCTGGAGAGGAGAAGGTTGTAGGCGCCGAGGCGATCCTGGACCTCCAGGGCGTCCGCCCAGGCGGCATACTGCTGGAGCGCGGCCTCGTACTTGCCCGCACGATAGGCAAGGCGAAGGACGTTCAGGTAGCAATCCCACTGGAGGACCGGCTCCTTGTCGGCGAGCAGCTGCTTGAGCGCGTCATCGACCGGGAACTTCGCGGCGAAATCCTTGCGCCACATGGCGTAGTCCTGCGCCGTCGCGAGCGCCCAGTTGATGCCGTCGCGGTTCTGCTCGGCGTACGGATGCGACGCCAGGTAGTCGAGCATGAGCTGGTCGCGCGCCGGACCCGACTTGACGTTGCCCCAGTTGTTGCGGAGATACTGGCTGGCATTGTACGGCGTCATCTTCTTCATGTCGATGCCGTCGGCGGGCTTCTCCGAATCCTTTGCCACGGAATGGCCGGCGAGCGGATCGTGGTTGCCGACGACCAAGGCGCGCGCGCGGTTGTAGGAGAGCCACAGGTTCGCGTCCTTCACCCTGCGCAGGCAGTGCTCGATCCTGCCCGGCTCCGGCCCCGACTTCGACATCTTCTCGATCGCGAGCTCCACGTACGTGCGGCAGTCGGCCTCGGCCGCATTGCAGGCGAGTTCGAAATAGCGGTTCAGGAAGGAGTTGCCGATCCTGTTTTCACGGTCGGTCTTGCCCTCGTTGTACTTCCACGGACAGAGCTTCTTGAACTCCGGCACGAGCGCGGCCATGTCCGGCGCGTTCTTCGCGCGCGATGCCTGGGCGAAAAGCTTGAGGAGCGGATCGCCGGGGAGGTCGCCTTCCTTCATCGCGGCGCCGAACTTCTTGACCTCGGCATTGCCGTAGAACGGATCCTTGTCATTACCCCGCGCCGCACGATTCGTGAACTCCTTCCACGTGCCGCTCCAGCCCGTCACCGTATAGGCCGACTTGAAGAGCGCGAGCTTGTCGGCGACGGACATGCCCTTGCACCAGCTGACCACCTGGTCGATCGGCCCGTAGCCGAAGTCGGACGACTGCTTCGCGATGTCCATGAAAATGCGCTTCACGGCCGCGATGTCGCCCTTCTGATCGTTGGCGGCCACATAGGAGCTGAAATACTGACGGTAGATCGCATCGGCCTGCTTCGGATACTTCTTCGCCAGCTTCGCGATCGGCGCCGTCGACTTCGTGTCCTGCACGGCCTTGCTGACGCTGCCGAGCGAGCTGTAGTCGCCCAGCCAGTCGGCCGGGAACGACGCCGGTTCGGCGTCGACGAGCGCCGCGCACTCCTGCGCCGAGAAGCGCTTCAAGCGCATGAGGCTGTTGCGCATGTTCTGGACGTCCCGGCGATAGTCCTCGCTCTCCTTGTAGAGGTCGGACGTCGTGAGACGGTCGTAAAGCGCCTTCAGCCCCACCACCGGCTCGTCCTTCTTCCACTTCGGGAAAAACGCCTTCGGAAGGCGACCGCCCGCCACCCACACGTACTTGCGCGCGGACTGCGGATGCTTGCCGTCGAAAATCGTCTTCTTGGCCTTCTTCGCGGCCATCACGCGCACATCGCGCGCCGCGGCCTTCGCCGCATCCTTCTCCCCGTCGACGTTGTCGTAGTCGAGCGCATCCAGCACGCGCGCGAGAAGGTCGTCGGCAATCTCGCCGCCATTGCGCGCAACGTAGTTCGCCGCGAACTCCGGCGCAAAGGCGTCACGCTGGTTGCCGTGGTTCAGGAGATTCCAGAAGCTCTCGCACGCCCCGAGGCCCGCATGGCGCAGGATCACCTGCGCGAGCTCGGCCTTCGGATAGTTCGGCCCGCAGTTGCGACTGTTGTCGTGAAGGACGCTGAGAATGCTGTTGAGGCGATCCTTCTGCGGGAACTTCGACATCATGAGGTCGGCGAGCTTCAGGAGCTCCTGCGGACGGTTCGCCGCCGCGAGGCGCCCCAGCATGTCGCGCCCGACGGACCAAAGCGCACGATCGGCCTTCGTGTTGCCGTTCAGGCGCGCGAAGAGATCGACGTCGGAACCCGACGAGCACAGCCGCCACAGCGCCCGCTCGACGTCGGCGTTCCACCCCTTCTCAAGGCGAAGATAGAGGAGCGTGCGGTCGTCATAGGCCGTACCCTTGCCGAGCGCGCGCGCGACCTCCGCCGCCTGCAGGTGGATGCGCGGCGAGACAGCCTTGCCCGCCTTCACGAGCTTCACGTACGCGGCTTCCGCGCTCAGCGGCTGGCCGGCCTTCACGGCCGCCTCGAAATCCTGCTCGGGAGAGGCAACGAGACTAAACGCGAACACCGCGGAAAACGCGAGCATTCCAAATTTAAAGGCACAGTTTTTCATACTTTCAAATGATATCATATTTCTTTGGTTCATGTTCGTCATTCATCCTCTTCCAGGGATATCTCCTCGGTCGCGTCGTCCAGCTCCAGGCTGCTGCGGGCGGACTTCTGGCTCTGCTGCCCGTTCCGGCGGATCGCCTCGCTCATCTGGCTAACCAAGCCGACGACCTGCCGGTACTTGTCGCCAAGCCGCTTCCGGTCGACCGTGCTCGCCGCCTCCGCATAGGCGTTCATCGCGGTCACGTAGTCCTTCTGCCGCCGCGCCGCGTCGCCCTTGCGCATGAGCGCATGGTAGCTCCTCGCCCGTGCCGCCGGATCAAACCACCTGATTGCCTGCCGATAGCGGCCGAGCGTGAAGTATTCCTCGCCGATCATCATCGCCAGGCCGTTCGGATGCATGCCGGACTCGCGCGACCCGATGGCCTTCTTCAGCCCGCCTTCAAACAGGCGCTCGCCGACCTCGATGGCCCCCTCGTGATCGCCGGCGGCCGAAAGCGCCCGCATCAGCCGGATGGACATCGCGACCAGGTAGCCCTCGCCGACACGCTGCCTGTCATAGAGGACGGCCCGGTCCAGCGCCTTGCGGGCCGTCGCGAGCGCCGAGGCGGACGGCGTCCAGTTGTGCCGCGTCGGCGTGAGGCCGAGGAACCCGCGCTCAAGGCGCGCCTTCGCCTTTCCGCCAGACGAGATCCCGGCGTCTGCCTCGATCCTCGCGAGCGTCTCTTCAGCCTCCTTGACCAGGCGCCGCCGCAGGAACCCGTCAAGCGCCTTGAACAGGGCCTTCTCCGTCCCCTCCTCGAGCCAGGCGCGGCAGGCGTAGTCGTACATATTGCGACTAGCATATCCGTCGCCGGACATCTTCTTCGGCTTCGGCAGCGGCAGATCCTGCCTCGGCTGGGCGGGCGGGGCAAACGCGGCGACGTCAACGCCCGCGCGCGTCAGCGCCTCCTGCAGGGAAACGATGCGGCGGACGATCTCCGCGCGGATGTCCTCCATGTCCGCCTTGTGGTAGTCGCACGTCTCCAGCCAGGCGTCGAACAGGCGTCCGTCGCGGACGAGCGCCTTGTCGCCACTCTCGCGCGCGGCACGGCAGAGGCGCTTGAGCAGCGTCGCATAGCGCATGTCGTCGATGCCCTCGCGCGCGGACTCCCACTGGATCGTGTCGATGACGCCGTCGCTCGTCGGCTGGACCATGCAGAAGTTCTTGTAGATGCTACTGGGGCCGTAGACGAACTCGTTCCACAGGTGCGCCCCCTCGTACCAGACGTATTCGTTCTGCCCGTCGAAGTCGGCGAACCAGAGGAACAACCCCTTCCGCCGCCGCCAGAGGTCGGGGTTCTCCGGCCCGCCATGCGTCTGCGCATAGGTCGTCAGGATGGCGCCGGAGGCGTGCCAGCTGTGCGCCGTCTCGCGGCAGATGCTCTGCGGGCAGCCGTCGTAGTCGGTGAAGAACGCCGCCTCGTCAGGCCTTCCCTGCGTCGTGTAGGTCAGACCGCCGAACCGGTTGGCCGTCGCCATGAACGGCATCTCGCGGCGGACGACCTCGGGGCCGGCCTCGTCGAGGCCGTAGCACACCACGCGCGTATGCCCGTACGTCTCCTTGAGCTTCTGCGCGGCCAGTCGCCAGCTGTTGGAGTAGGCGGCCATCTCCCGGCTCCAGGCTTCGAAGTTCGCCTCGACGCTAAAGTCGGTCACGCCGCGAGGCGGATTGGCGCCCATGTCGGCGAACCCGGTCGGAATGCTCACGTTTCCAAAAAGAGGATCCAGCACGGCGCCGTTCCGCTTCAGGAGGACGGCTTCGGCGTCCGCCAGGTCCCAGTCGTTCGTGCGGCCGCCGTACGTGTCGCAGAAGATGTTTCCCGCCCCGTGCTCGACGAAGTTGCGGTATTCGGCATCCGTGCGCCGGACGGCCTGGTCAAAGCCCATCCCCGGGGAGATGCCCCCGACGGCAAAGGAGTCGGCGAGCTTGTCCTTGATTGCGCAATGGTGGTACCAGGCGTGGATCATCGGCTTGTCGATGTCGTAGTGCGGGGCTGGCCACGGCAGGCGGAACGGATGGACGACGACCGTCAGCGGCAGGCGCCCCGCCGGGCGGCCACCGACCGTCAGCGCGATCGACCCCGTGTAGCGGCCCGGTCTCTGCCCGTCCGGCACCTTGAGCGTCAGCCAGAACTGCCGCATCACGCCTTCCCGGAGATCAAGCGGCTGGAACGTCTTCGCGTCCTCCACCCGCTCGAGGTTCAGCTTGAACGGGCGCGCCACGTCCTCGTGCAGCCGCTCGCTGATGTCCACGTAGTCGATGCCGTCGGAATTGATCGTCCGCAGGAGGTTCCGCCGCGCGTCCGTGTCGACGCGCATGAACGCGTCGTCGTGGACCAGCAGTTCGGGACAGAGCGCCGGCATGTCGCGTCCGGCGCCAAACCAGGTGTTCCACGCCCCGCGGCACTGATACCAGCACGTGACGACGCGAATGTCGATGAGCGCGCCGGGAAGCGTGGCGCCGTCCGGACCCTTCAAGTCGCCCGGCTCCATGAAGAAGCCCTTCGCGTCCGCGAACGGATGGATCATGAAGCTTTCGCAGTCCCACTCGTCGCGCGCCGCCCGGATCGACAGCCCGGCAAACGGACGGGCGTCCTCCGGCACGGCAAACGGCACGTGCTTGGTCGGCGCGTAGCGGTTGATGGCAAACGGCAGCACGGTCGCGTCAGCCGCCGTCCGCGCCAGCGGCAGCAGCTTCGGCAGGCGCCGGCGAAGCGTCTCCAGCCGATGCCACGCGCCGAGGTCGCCTTCGTCGCCAAAGGCGGCGGCCTCGGCGGCCTTCGCCCGGCACCAGGCCGCAAAGGCGGGCTGGACGCCGTCCTGCGCGGCAGCCGCCTCAAAGGCCGCCTTCGCGGCCCGTCGTTCCGCTTCCGGGATCCGGCCGGCGAACAGCTCCTCCTCCGTCGGCACGGTCTTGAAAGTCCGAATCGCCGTCACCTCGCCGGGGAAGCCCTTCGGCGGCTTCTGGGCCAGGAGGGCGGCAACGTCCAGCTCGCAGGACGCCTCGAGGCGGTCTTCCTGCTGCTGCTTGCCGTCGAACCAGAATCGACACCAGCCTCGCGAGGCCGAATAGGCAAACGCCACGTGATGCCAGCCGCCCGTTGCGCATTCGACCTCGACGGCCATATTCCGCTGCTTCCCCCCGACGACGTCGGCCTTGTCCTTCACGGCGAACTCGAACGGCGCCTCCGCTAGGCACGGATGCGCCAGGTGCTTCAGGCCGAAGGCGACCGGCTGCGTGCCGGCGCCGGGATCGATCCGGAAGCGATACGAGAAGGCGAACTCGCCTTCGGCGGCGGCGGCGAGCGCCAGCATGGCCCCGACCAGGGCGATCGTCATCCTCAGCATGTCAGAACTCCAATTCCTCGTCATCCAGCGTCACCTCCCCCGCGTCATCGCCGTCGACGTCCGGCACGAGCGGCACTTTGACGGACTCCTCTGCACGCGCCCGCTCCGGGACGACCGGCGGGAGCTCGCGTCCCATGAAGCGGTCGAGCAGATAGCGGCGGCGCGCGTCCGCAAGCGCCTCCGAGGCCGAGGCCAGCCCGCCAAGCCCGTCAAAGGCGCGCTGGCGCGCCGGCTCGGCCATGTCGAGAATCTTCGCCTTCCGATTGCCGCCCCAGTCGTCCAGGAGATCGACGAGCCCGTCAGACGACTGGTACACCGTCCGGGCGTATCGTTCGTGAAAGAGCCGTTCCGAGTCGGCCTGCCGCCAGACAAACGTCTCGACGCCCGGATCGCGAAAGCCAATCCACCGCTCCTTCTGGCTGAAGTCGAAGACCGAGTTGTACTTCCACCGCGCACTGTGGTATTCCCCGACAATCCCCCTGTCGCGGAAGAGCGCATCGCGCGCCGAGGCGAAGGAGGCCGAACGCTTCCAGGAGATCACCAGCGGATCCTCCGCCGTGCCCCAGGCATGTTCTTTCCCGTCGCCGTCCCGATAGGTGACGGCCGCGCACCAGGGCCGCGGCCGCCGCCTCCCGTCTTTCGAGAACGGCCAGTCATCCAGCCGGTGGCGGAACGGAATGGACAGCCGCGTGGTCCACTGGCCTGTCTTCCGGTCGAGGGAGACGTTGACGTGGCCCCGCGCCTTCGGCGTCCGCCGCGTGTGCGCGGCCCGCGCCAGGAGACTGTCACAGCGAGCGTACGGCCTGTTCTCGAACGCAACGACAATCGGGGCGGCGGACGGTGCCTCCGACGGCAGGCCCGGCCGCGCCTGGACGACGAACGACCCCTTCGGATCGCCGTCGCCCCGGAAGATGAAAAGCAGATTGTCCGGCGCGTAGGCGATTTCGCCCGTGACGCCCGGCGCTACAGGCTGGGGATCGGCTTTCGGGGACGAAGCAGGCCTCGCCGTCACGGCAACGGCCAGCACGAGGA
>CAMEZU010000005.1 GCA_945947925.1 uncultured Verrucomicrobiota bacterium | reverse complement strand
CTCGGTGAACCTTGCAATTGACTAATGGCCCGTCAGAAGAGTAAAATATACCTTTCTTTTGTGAAAGAAGGTATTTGATATGAAGCAGATCGGAGTTGGAATCCTGGGTTTCGGAACCGTGGGCGCGGGTGTCGCGGACGGTCTCCTGAAGCATCGTGACGTCATGGCCAAGCGCCTGGACGTCGACATCGTCCTCAAGAAGATCGCGGACCTCGACATCACGACGGACCGCGGCATCCAGGTTCCGGCGGGCATTCTGACGACCGACGCGGCCGCGACGATCGCCGATCCCGAGATCCAGATCATCGTCGAGACGATCGGTGGCACGGGCATTGCGAAGAAGTTTGTCCTTGACGCGCTCAACGCGAAGAAGTGCGTCGTGACGGCGAACAAGAAGCTCCTCGCGGAGTACGGCAAGGAGATCTTCGACACGGCGAAGGCGAACGGCGTCGACATCTACTTCGGCGCGTCCGTCGGCGGCGGCATCCCGATCATCCGCGTCCTTCGCGAAGGCCTTGCGGGCAACGACATCGAGTCGATCCACGGCATCCTGAACGGCACGTGCAACTACATCCTCACGCGGATGGAGAACGAGGGCCTGCCCTTTGACGTCGTCCTCAAGGACGCGCAGAAGCTCGGCTACGCCGAGGCAAATCCCTCGCTCGACATCGACGGCTTCGACACGGCGCACAAGGCGTGCATCCTCGCGGCGCTCGCGTTCGGCTTCCAGCCGTCCGTCGACCAGGTGCAGGTCGAGGGCATCCGCAACCTCGCGGGCGAGGACGTCAAGTACGCAGCTGACTTCGGCTACCGGATCAAGCTCCTTGCGGTCGTCGCGCGTCAGGGCGACGAGGTCGAGGTGGGCGTGCATCCGACGCTCGTGCCGTTCACGCACATGCTCTCCAACGTCAACGACGCGTTCAACGCGGCGATGGTGAAGGGCGACATGAGCGACTACACGATGTACTACGGGCGCGGCGCGGGCCGTGCGCCGACGGCCTCGACCGTGGTGGGCGACATCGGCGACATCGCGCGCAACCTCGCGCACGGCGAGACGCGCTACACGCGCGGCGCACCGAACTACGCCGAGGGCACGATCAGGCTCCGCGCGGCGGGCGACATCGCCTCGAAGTTCTACATCCGCTTCCTCGTCGAGGACAAGGCGGGCGCGTTCGGCACGATCGCGTCCATCCTCGGCCAGCACGGCGTGTCGCTCGACGCGGCTTCGCAGAAGGCGGGCTCGGTCGGCAACCAGCCGGTGCCGGTCGTCGTGCTCACGCACAAGGCGAAGGCGGGCGACCTCGAGGCCGCGCTCAAGGAGATCCAGGCGACGGGCGTGATCGGCGCCGAGCCGGTGGCGCTCCGCGTGCTGTAAGAGGGTTTGGAAGGTTGAGAAGGTTTCAGAGTAAATGAAAGTCTGTAAATTCGGCGGCAGCTCGCTCGCGGATGCGAAGCAGCTCAACAAGGTCATTGACATCGTGCTCGCGGATCCCGCGCGCCGCATCGTGGTCGTCTCGGCCCCGGGCAAGCGCCATTCGGGCGACACGAAGGTGACGGACCTCCTCATCGAGCTCGCGCAGGTCGCGACGAAGGGCGAGAACACCGACCGTCAGTTCGGCGCGGTAGTCGAGCGCTATGCGGAGATCGCGACGGAGCTCAAGCTCGGCGAGGAGATCGTCCGCGAGATCGAGATGGACCTCATGGACCGTCTCGCGCAGGTCTCGAAGCTCGAGCCCGCGGAGTTCATGGACCTGATGAAGGCGTCCGGCGAGGACAACAACGCGAAGCTCGTCGCGGTCGCGTTCGCGGCGCGCGGCCGCAAGGCGCGCTATGCGAGCCCGAAGGACACGGGCATGGTGCTGACGGGTCCGTTCGGCGACGCGACGCTCGATCCCGCGAGCTATGCGACGCTCTCGCGCGCGTTCTCGAACTTCGACGGCATCGTCATCTACCCGGGCTTCTTCGGCTACACGGCCGAGGGCAAGGTCGCGACGTTCCCGCGCGGCGGCAGCGACATCACGGGCTCGATTCTCGCGGCGGCGGTCTGCGCCGACGTGTACGAGAACTTCACGGACGTCGACTCGGTCTATCCGGTCGATCCGCGCATCGTCCCCGAGGTGTCCGAGGGCATCCCGACGATGACGTACCGCGAGATGCGCGAGCTCGCCTACGCGGGCTTCGGCGTCTTTGCCGACGAGGCGGTCATTCCGGCCGTGAAGGCGCGCATTCCGATCAACATCCGCAACACGAACCACCCGAGCGAGCCCGGCACGATGATCCAGCAGTCGCGTCGCGTGGTGCCCGGCACGGTCGTGGGCATCGCGAGCGCGGACGACTTCTGCAACATCGTCGTCGAGAAGTACCTGATGAACCGCGAGGTCGGCTTCGGCCGCCGTCTGCTGCAGGTGCTCGAGGACGAGGGCATCTCCTACGAGCACATGCCCTCGGGCGTCGACTCGCAGTGCATCGTCGTGAAGGGCAAGGTCCTTCCGAAGGAGGCGGAGCACAAGGTCGTCCAGGCGATCAAGCGCGAGCTCAAGCCGGACTTCGTCGCGGTCGAGCGCGACATCACGATCGTCATGGTCGTGGGCGAGGGCATGTGCTACACGCCGGGCATGCTGGCGAAGGCCTGCCTCGCGCTCGCGTCGGCGGGCATCTCGATGTCGATGGTCAACCAGGGCTCGAGCGAGGTGAGCTTCATGCTCGCCATCCGCCGCCAGGACCGCGACACGGCCGTCCGGGCGCTCTACAAGGCGTTCTTCGGTTGACAAGATGGCGATAATTGCCTAAAATATCGTCAAACTCGGTAATGAAAGTCAAAGGCAATGTTTAACTTCAAGTCCCTCTTCTCCACAGACATCGGCATCGATCTCGGTACCGCGAATTCCCTCGTTTACGTGAAGGATCGCGGCATCGTGCTGCGCGAGCCGTCCGTGGTCGCGATCCAGGCCGGCTCCAAGCGGGTCCTGGCGGTCGGCGAGGAGGCGAAGCGAATGCTGGGCCGCACGCCCGGCAACATCGTCGCGATCCGTCCGATGAAGTCGGGCGTGATTTCTGACTTCGACATTACCGAGGCGATGATTGCCTACTTTATCCGCAAGGTCTGTCCGAAGCGATTCTACTCCAACATGAAGTGCGCGCGTCCGCGCATGGTCATTGCGGTGCCGAGCGGCATCACGGAGGTCGAGAAGCGCGCGGTGGAGGATGCGGCGAAGCAGGCGGGCGCGGGAAGCGTGTTCCTCATCGAGGAGCCGATGGCGGCGGCGATCGGCGTCGGCCTTCCCGTGTCGGAGCCGGCCGGTTCGATGATCGTCGATATCGGCGGCGGCACGTGCGAGGTGGCGATCATCTCGCTCGCCGGCATCGTGCACAGCTATTCGGCCCGTCAGGCGGGCGGCGATGCGATGGACATGTGCATCATGAAGTACGTCCAGCGCGTCTACAACCTCCTGATCGGCGAACGCATGGCCGAGTGGATCAAGATCGAGATCGGCAGCGCCTACCCGCTGGCCGAGGAGAAGAAGCTCGAGATCAAGGGTAGGGACATTGTGGCGGGGTTGCCGAAGACACTGACGATAACCTCGGAGGAAGTGAGAGACGCTCTTAAGGATCCGGTCAGCGAGATCGTGGACGCCGTGAGGTCCACGCTGGACAAGTGCGAACCGGAACTGGCGGCCGACCTGGTGGACCGCGGACTGGTGCTGTCGGGCGGCAGCTCGCAGCTGCGCGGCCTGGACAAGCTTCTGGCGGCGCAGACGGGGCTTCCCGTCACGCTGGCGGACGATCCGCTGTCGGCCGTGGCGGAAGGCACGGGCGTCGTGATGAACGAACTCGACTTCCTCGCGAGAAACAAGCACGAGGCTTGAGGTGGATTCGGCAAGCCCCCTTTGAAAGGGGTTTGCACAGATGAAGGCAACGACAACAGGAACGCTGGCGGTCATCGCGGTTGCGATGGTCGCGGTCCTGCTTGTCGCCTTTTTCAGGGCCACGCCGGTCGAGCTGGCCTATCCCGTCGAGCAGGCGAAGGTGACCTGGGCGCGGCGTCTGGCCGCGCGCTGGACCGGGCTCTGGCACGGGGTGGACGCGTCGGTCGAGAACGCGCGGCTGCGGCGCGAGATCGCGTCCCTCGAGATGGTGCGCGGCGAGCTAGCCGGGCTCGAGGAGGAGAACGCGCGGCTGCGGCGCGACCTGCGTTTCACCGAGCGCGAGCCGAACCGCTGGGAGTGCGCCGAGGTCCTTTCCGAGGGCGGGGGCGCGGCGGGCGCGAGGCGCTCGATCCGTCTCAACAAGGGATCGCTCGCGGGCATTCGCGAGGGGGCGGTCGTCGCGGTGCCCGAGGGGCTGGTCGGACAGGTGGTGGCGGTGACGCCGCACACGTCGGAGGTGCTGCTGGTGACGGATCCGTCGCTGCAGGTCGCCTGCACGGTGGAGGGGAGCGAGCGGATCCGGGGCATCCTGTCGGGCGGGACGGACGACGTCCTCCTGATGCGTCATTTGAAGGCGGGCGCCGAAATCGCGCCCGAGTCCAGGGTTTTGACATCGGGTCTCGGCGGCGTCTTCCCCGCCGGAATCCCGGTCGGCACTTTCATTTCCGAGGGGAACGGACGCGACGCCGCGGGGCGTCACGCGGGCGGACTCGAGCGGGAGGGGAAGGTCAGGCCGGCAGTTGACTTCACGCTGTTGGAAGACGTCTTCATCCGCCGGTGAAAAAAGACATCGTCCAGCTTGTGATCGCCTTCTTCACGCTCGTCTTCGGCGGTGCGGCGGAGGAGCTTGCGCCCAAGACGCTCGGCGTCGGGCTGCCGGTGCTGCTGTCGGCGGCGGTCTATTTCGCGCGGCGCCGCACGCCGCTCGTCGGGATGCTGTTCGCGGTGGCGGCGGGCGCGGCGGAGGACGCGCTTTCGGGTCTTCCCTACGCGCTGAGCGTCAGCTACTTTGCGGCCGTGGCGGGCCTGATGCGCGGCTTCAAGCTGTCGGTCGGCTTCGCCGTCCCGGCCTACTGCCTCTATCAGGTCTGGCTGTGGATCTGGCTCGGGCAGTCGCTGGTGGGCGGCGTGTTCCTGCGGATGCTGATGGCCCTGCCGGTCGGGGTCGCCGTGCTGGCGGCGACGCACGCGGCGCTGTACTGGATCGACAGAAAGGCGGCGGTCGATGAAAAATGACACCGTCATCGTCCGTCTCGTTTCGTTTGCGCTGGTGACCGTGACGTTCGGCATCGGGCTGACGGTCCTGGCCGTCCGCCTGAAGGGCGAGCAGGTCGACCGCGTGGCGGAGCACCGGCAGGAGATGGACAGCCAGTCGAGCCGGCGCGTTCTGACGGCGGGACCGCGCGGCGCGATCTACGACCGGCACGGCGTCGCGCTGGCGGTGAACCGCCTCTCGCTCTGCATCGAGCTTCATCCCGAGGCGTTCCGTCCGACGGCGAAGGGACAGACGACCGCGTCGAACATCGCCGCGGCGCTGGAGTCCCTCGCGGCGGTGATCGGGCGTCCGCCGAAGACGACGCCCGAGGCGCTCGCCCGCCATCTCAAGATCAGCCTGGCGCGTCCGCTCAAGGTCTGGGAGGAGCTGAGCGAGGAGGAGCTCGCGCGCTTCTGCGAACATGCGCGCGAGCATCCCGGCTTCGTCTGCGTTTCGGAATACGAGCGGACCTATCCGCAGGGGAGCCTCGCGGCGCACCTCATCGGCCGCGTCGGCCGGGAGGAGATCCGGACCGTGGCCGGCGGTCCGCGGATGAACTACATCGAGAAGGACCTGAAGGGACGCGAGGGACTGGAGCTCCAGTACGACGAGTACCTGCGCAGCATGCCGGGGGAGGACCTCCTGGTCGTGGACGCGCGCGGCTTCGCGACCCGGCGCGAGACGCTCAAGCGGGCGAGCGCGGGCTGCGACCTCAGGCTGACGCTCGACGTCCGCCTGCAGCGTCTCGTCGAGCACGAGCTCGACGGCTGCGTCGGCGCCTGCGTGGCGATCGACCCGCGCGACGGGTCGGTGCTGGCCTCCGCGAGCGCCCCGACGTTCGACCCGAACGCGTGCGTGCCCGTCTTCCCGAAAAAGACCTTCCGGAAGCTGTCGGAGGATCCGCGCAAGCCGCTCCTCAACCGCGCCACGGCGGGACAGTACGCGCCCGGCTCGACATTCAAGCCGGTGACGGCGCTCGCGGGGTTGCGCAACGGCTGGAACGCCGCCACGGAGCACCTCTGCACGGGCGTCTACGAATACGGCGACATGCGCGTCAGGTGCGCGCGCACCTGGGGACACGGCGAGCTCGACCTGCCGCACGCCCTGCGCGAGAGCTGCAACCCGTATTTCTGCAATCTCGGCATGAAGACCGGCATCGCGGCGCTGAAGGCCGCGGCGGAGGACTTCGGCCTCGGGCGCCGGACGGGCATCGACTTCCCGACGGACGCCGCCGGCACCGTTCCCGATCCGGAGTGGAAGCTCGCGCACTGCCGCGAGCCCTGGTATCCGGGCGACCTCGCGCAGATGGCGATCGGACAGGGGCTTCTCCTGGTGACGCCGCTCCAGATGGCCCGCGTCGTCGGCGCGATCGGCACGGGACGGCTCGCGACGCCGCGCCTCAATGCGGCGATGCCGGCGCAGGACCGTCCGCTCCCGTTCGCGAAGGCGGCGCTCGGGTCGGTCCGCGAGGGCATGCGGATGGTCGTCGACGGCGGCACGGGACGCAAGGCGGGCGAGGGCGTCGACGCCTGCGTGATCGGCAAGACGGGGACGGCCGAGGTCGGCGCCGGGGCGAACCGCCACAAGAACACCTGGTTCCTCGCCTACGCGACGCCGAACCCGACGTCGGCCGAGACGACGCCGCTGGCGCTCGCGATGGTGATCGAGCACGGCGAGTCGGGCGGCGGCACGACGGCGCCGAAGGTCGCGGCGGTCCTGCGCGGCTTCTACAATCGCGAGGAGGCGACGGAATGAAGCGCTTCCTCCTGAGGTTCAACTGGCTCTCGTTCGTGTCGATGCTCGCGCTGATCACGATCGGCGCCTTCGTGCTCGCCTCCGCCGGCGCGGCCCGCGGCGGGGTGTTCGCCTCGCACTGGAAGTCGATGCTCGGGACGGCGGCCGTGGGGCTCGTCTTCTATTTCGTTCTCGCGTTTCTCGACTACCGCACGGTGATGGACTGGATCGCCTACCCGGGCTTCGGGTTCGCGCTCTTCCTCCTGGTCGCGGTGCTGCTCGTCGGCACCACCCAGTTCGGCGGACGGCGCTGGCTCTGGTTCTTCCAGCCGAGCGAGATCTCGAAGCTGTTCGTCATCCTGTGCCTCGCGCAGCTCTTCGGCGCGGAAGGGGAGCTCTTCCGCGGCCAGTACGGGTTCCGCGGCTTCCTCGCCGCGGGCGGCCTCATCGCCGTGCCGTGCCTGCTGATCCTGCTCGAGCCCGACCTCGGCACGACGCTCACGCTCGTCCCGGCGCTGCTCGTCATGCTGCTCGTCGCGGGCGTCTGGCGGAAGGGACTCGTCGTGCTGCTGGCCGCCGGCGCGGTGGCGGCGACGGCCGTCCTGGGCGCGGTCTACGAGGCGGAGCGTCCCGGCACGTCGCCCGAGCGGCGCGCGGCCATCCTCAGGTACGTGCCGCTCCGCGAGCACCAGGTCTCGCGCGTGAAGACGTTCCTCTTCCCCGAGCGGGACGGCCTCGACTCCGGCTACAACCTCCGCCAGGCGACGATGACGATCGGCTCCGGCGGCCTTGTCGGCAAGGGCTACGGCAAGGGCGAGGCGATCCGCCGCGAGCTGATGCCGGCGATGGGCGTCATGAACGACTTCATCTTCTGCGTCTGGGCGGAGGAAATGGGCTACCTGAAGGGATCCCTCGCGCTGCTCGCGCTCTACGGGCTCCTCTGCGTCTCGACGGCGTGGACGGCCCTTGTCGCGGGCGACGGACGCGGCCGCCTGCTCGCGTTCGGCATCGCGACGCTGGTCTTCGCCCACGTCTACGTCAACATCGGTATGTCGATCGGCCTGGTGCCGATCACCGGTCTGCCGCTTCCGTTTCTGTCGTTGGGCCGCACGTTCCTGGTCACGGTCATGTGCGGTCTTGGTCTTGTACAAAGCGTATCACTACATAGAGAGGAAAAGGAATGAACCTGTTCGGATGGCTCAAGCGCTCGAAGACGAAGCGCGAAATCATCGTCAACGTGGAAAAACTGGAGACGCGCGTCGCCGTGATGGAAAACGGCCGCCTCGAGGAGTTCATGGTCGAGCACCATGAGGAGGAGCGTCTCGTCGGGAGCGTCTTCAAGGGACGCATCCAGAACCTGGAGAACGACCTGCAGGCCGCCTTCGTGGACATCGGCCTGAAGAAGAACGCGTTCCTCCACTACTGGGACATGACGCCGGACGCGGATGCGCTCCTCGACGACGATGACGACGCCCAGCGCGGGAAGGGCGGACGCAAGTCGAACCGCCTCTCCGACGCCGAGATCGCCAAGCGCTTCCCGCCGGGAAGCGAGATCATCGTCCAGGTCACCAAGGGGCCGATCTCGACGAAGGGTCCGCGCGTCGTCGCGAACCTCTCCATCCCCGGACGCTATCTCGTCATGATGCCGGGCGCGAAGGACTCCCACGGCGCGACCCTCCGCGGCGTCTCGAAGAAGATCGGCGACGCGAAGGAACGCCAGCGCCTGAAGAAGATCCTCGACAAGCTGCCGCTCCCCGACAACGTCGGCCTCGTCGTCAGGACGGTCGGCCAGGGCGCGAGCCCCCGTGCCTTCGCCCGCGACCTCCGCAACCTCCTCTCCGTCTGGAACGAGATGCAGGCCAACACGAAGAACCTCCGCACGCCCTGCTGCATCTTCCAGGAGCCCGACCTCTGCGAGCGCGTCGTCCGCGACTGGCTCACCGAGGACGTCGACGCGATCGTCATCGACGACGCGAAGAGCTACGACGAGATGCGCGAGGTCACCGGACGCATCTCCCGCCGCGCGAAGGGCAAGATCCGCCGCTACGACGGCGCCGTCAACATCTTCGAGCACTACGGCCTTGAGCGCCAGCTCTCCGAGGCGTTCGCCCGCCAGGTGCCGCTCAAGTCCGGCGGCTACCTCGTCATCGACGAGACCGAGGCGCTCATCGCCGTCGACGTCAACACCGGCCACTACAAGGGCAAGGGGTCCCAGGAGGACGCCATCCTCGAGGTCAACCTCGAGGCCGTGGACGAGGTCGCGCGCCAGCTGCGCCTGAGGAACATCGGCGGCCTCGTCATCCTCGACCTCATCGACATGAAGAGCCGCAAGCACCAGAAGCAGGTCTACCGCGCGCTCAAGGACGCCCTCAAGCGCGACCGCGCCCGCACGAACGTCCTCGAGATCAGCGAGCTCGGCCTCCTCGAGATGTCGCGCCAGCGCCAGGACCAGTCGATCCTCTCGATGCTCACCTCGACGTGCCCCTACTGCCAGGGCCACGGCGTCGTCAAGAGTCCGATGGCCATCTCGATTGAGGTCCAGCGCCGCCTCATCTCGCTCCTCCGCAAGGCCGACGCCGACAAGAAGCCCTTCGAGCCCAAGATCGTCATCGCGCCGCAGGTCATGCAGCGCCTGCGCACCGAGGACGCCGAGATCCTCGCGAAGCTCCAGAAGGACTTCAATACGCGCCTTACCTTCGTTTCCGAACTCCACCGTCACCCCGAAGCGTTCTCGATACTGGACGCGGCCACCTCGCAAGTGCTATACTCTCAGTCATGAAGAAGCTCCTCCTCGTCCTCCTCGCCCAGTCGTCCGCCGTCGCCTGGTCGGCCTCCGTCTCGACGATCGCCCGACAGATCGGCGACGCCGGCGACGGCTCGCGCCTGACCTTCTCGGCCGACCGCATGTCGGTGAACGCCGAGGCCGGCACGCTGTCCGCGACCGGCCACGTCAACGCCGCCTTCTCGCCGTTCCGCCTCGTCTCCGACAGCGTCTCCGGCTCCATCGCGGGCAAGGATCCCGCGAATCCCTACCGGACGCTCGACTTCGGGCCCGACACGATGGTGACGACCTGCACGAACGACCTCGATCACCTGCACTGGTGCGGCTTCGGCACCGTCGTCTACCGCAACCACGAGTCCGGCGTCCGCATGGACGGCGAACCCGACGAGTTCGAGGCGTGGAACATGAGCGTCCGCCTCTGGGACGTCCCCGTCGCCTGGCTGCCGTGGGCCTGGAAGCCGTTGAACACCGACTACGGCTTCCGCTTCCTGCCCGGCTACACGAGCCGCTGGGGAACGTACCTCCTGTCGAAGTACGTCTACGACCTCGCGGGCGACACCGGCGAGAACGGGCGCTACGGCCTCGGCGGCAGCACGCGCTTCGACCTCCGCACCAAGAACGGCGTCGCGCTCGGCCAGGGCCTCAACTGGAATCTCGGCGACTTCGGCCGCGGCAAGTTCAAGGTCTACTACGCCTGGGACGACGACGCCGACCGCTATGACAAGCACTGGAAGTCGGACAAATGGCACTACTCGAACTGGGGCAGTACCGTTCCCGACGAGCGCTACGGCCTGACGCTCGAGCACCGCTGGCACGCCTCCGACGCCGACCTCGTCCGCGTCCGCGCCGCCTACTACAGCGACTCGCACTTCCGCGGGGACTTCCTCCGCCACGCCTCCTTCGGTCTCGCGAACCGCTATCCGGGCGCCGACCGCAACGAGCTCGCGTGGGAGCACGCCGAAGCGACGTTCGTCCTCGGCGCCAGCGTCGCCGGACAGCTCAACGACTTCTACGGCGCCACCGCGCGCCTGCCCGAGGTCTTCCTCGACGTCGCCCCGCAGCCGCTCTTCGGGCTTCCGGTCAACTACGAGTCCCAGTCGCGCCTCGGCTGGCTGAACCGCACCTACGCCAAGCACGGCGGCGACACGACCGCCCTGCCGTTCCGCTACGACCCTGGCCGCTGGGCCGACTACCAGGCCTTCCGCGTCGACACCTACCACCGCCTCTCCGTGCCGTTCAAGGTGGCGGACCTCCTGTCCGTCGTCCCGCGCGTCGGCCTCCGCGGCACGTGGTGGTCCGACTCCGGCAACCTGGACCTCACGGGCACGCACCGCGCCGGCTCCCGCGACGATGACGTGACCCGCTCAATCGTTGAGGGCGGCGTCACCTTCGCCGCCCGCGGCACCGGCTGGCTGTCCGACGCCTGGCAGCACCTCGTCGAACCGTACGCCGACGTCCTCGCCCAGGAGGCGCAGTACGCCGGCCTCGGCCGCGGCGCGCGCCCCTACATCTTCGACTCGGTCGACGCGAGCGCCGACTGGCTCGACCAGTTCGCCGGCCGCAGCCGCAACCTGCCTTACTCGTGGTACGGCGTCACGCCCGGCCTGCGCAACGCCTTCCGCAAGGCCGGCGAGGACGGCCGCTTGAGGACGGTCTTCGACCTCGACCTCTACGCCGCCGTGCAGATGAACGACACGTCCTGGACCGAGGGCGGACGCTACCACCGCCTCGTGCGCAACCCCGAGCGGCCGAACTACGGACGCGACGGGAAGGGCACCGTCTCGCCCGGCGTTCGCGCCCGCTGGTTCGCGACGGACGACATGGCGCTCGCCTCCCGCGCCGAGTGGGACGGCGAGAACGACACCCTCGCCTACGCCGACGTGAGCTTCCGCCACACGCTCTCGCAGGCGTTCAAGTACGAGCTCTCCTATTCCGCGCGCGACCAGCGCTGGTGGGACTACTCGTCGACGCCCTACGACGCCGAGGCGATGCGCAACGAGGACTTCAACTGGTCCAAGTTCTCCTACGCCCAGGTCGCCTTCGAGCACGAGCTCTGCGACGCGGTCGCGTGGGGACCGTACGTCCGCTGGGACTTCCGCGAGAACGAGCTCGACGAGATCGGCGCCTGGATCGACCTGCGTACGGACTGCCTCGGCTTCCGGTTCAGCCTCTCGTACGAGAACGACTACCGCCGCATCGACGATTCGGAGCGACGGGACAACTGGCGCGGCGGCTTCAGCATCTACCTGAGGGCGTTCGGTCCGTCGAACGGACTCTCCTTCTGAGGCGGTTGACGGCGTGCGCAAGGCCAAGCCCAGTCGGATCGAGCGGCTCGAAAGCCAGCTCGTCAAGGTCATCCAGGAGAAGGGGGCCGACCAGAACCAGCACGGCGGCATGGTGCTGCTGCTCGGCTTCCTCCGGGCCATCAGCTGCCTCTTCGCCGCCGTCGTCTCGCTCCGCTACCTGCTGTACCGCCTCGGCCTCCTCCGCCGCTTCCCGCTCGGCATCCAGGTCATCTCGATCGGCAACGTCACCGCGGGCGGCACGGGCAAGACGCCCGTCACCGAGATCTTCGCCCGCACGCTCGCGGCCGAGGGACGCAAGGTCGCCATCCTCTCGCGCGGCTACCGCCGCAAGGAGGCCCCTTGGTGGCAGCGGCTGTTCACCCAGGTGATCGAGCCGCCGCTCGTCGTCTCGGACGGCAAGCGCGTCCTCCTCGACTCCGCCGTGGGCGGCGACGAACCCTACATGCTCGCCTCCAACCTCCCGGGCGTCGCCGTGGTCGTGGACCGCGACCGCGTGAAGGCCGGCCGCTACGCGATCAAGCGCCTCGGCTGTGACACGATCATCCTCGACGACGGCTTCCAGTACCAGCGCCTCAAGCACTCCGTCGAGGTCGTGCTCGTCGACTCGACCAATCCCTTCGGCAACGGGCACATGCTCCCGCGCGGCATCCTCCGCGAGCCCGCGCGGCACCTCAAGCGCGCCGACATCATCTTCCTCACCAAGTGCCGCGGCGACGTGAGCGATGTCATTGACGAGATCCGCCAGTACAACCGCACGGCCGAGATCGTCGAGTGCAACCACGCGCCGAAGGTGCTCCGCGACGTCTGGAGCCGTGAGGAGTTTCCGCTTTCGTGGCTCGAGGGTAAGACGACCTGCACGCTCTCCGGCATCGCCTCCCCGAAGGGCTTCGAGAACTCGCTCCGCCACATGGGCGCCAAGGTCGTCTGGTGCGAGCGCTACGCCGACCACCACCGCTACGACGCCTCGGAAATCCTCTACGCGCTCAACCGCACCGCCGACATGGGCGCGGACGCGCTGGTGACGACCGAGAAGGATGCCGTCCGCTTCCCCCGCTTCGAGACCTCTCCCGTCCGCTGCCTCTACCTCAGGATCGCCATCGAGATCCTCCGCGGCAAGGAGAACTTCGAACAGATCATCAACCGCATCTGCTTCAGGAAACGCTGACGTGAGCCGCACCCTCAAGAACGTCTTCACCGTCGGCGCCTTCACCGCGCTGTCCCGCGTCCTCGGCCTCGTCCGCGAGATGCTCCAATCGCGCTGCATCGGCGCCGGCATCGTCCAGAGCGCGTTCACCCTCGCCTTCGCCATTCCCAACATGGCCCGCAAGCTCTTCGGCGAGGGCGCGCTCACGGCCGCCTTCGTCCCCGTCTTCAAGGGCGAGGTTGAGGCCGCGTCCCTCGAGAAGGCGGGACGCCTCGCCCGCGCCGTGATGACGATGGTCCTCCTCATGCTCGGCGCCGTCGTCCTGCTGGCGATGGGCGGACTCGAACTCGTCGTCACGTTCCGCAACGAGCTGGGCGTCCGGAACATGGAGCGCTTCATGCTCACCGTCCGCCTCGTGAAGACGATGCTCCCGTACATGATCTTCATCTGCGGCGCCGCCTTCGGCATGGGCGTCCTGAACGCGCTCGGCAAGTTCAAGGCCTCGAGCTTCATGCCCTGCCTCCTGAACCTCTGCTGGATCGGCATGCTCGGCTGGATCGCCTTCAATCCCGAACTCCGCCTCGACCAGCGCATCCACCGCGTCGCCCTGGCAATCCTCGTCGCAGGCGCCCTCCAGATGGCCTTCATGCTCTGGTGCATGGCCCGCACCGGCGTCTCGCCGCGCCTCTCCTTCGCCGGCTGGCGCGACGAGAAGGTCCGCCTCGTCTGGCGCAACATCGGCGTCGCCGCCCTCGGCGCGGGCGCCATCCAGATCAACTACCTCCTCGACCAGGTCCTCGCCCAGCTCGCCGCCCCCTGGGCCGCCGGCGTCGTCGGCTACGCCGAACGCCTCATGGACCTCCCCCTCGGCATCATCGGCGTCGCCTTCGGCACCGTCCTGCTGCCGACCTTCGCCGGACTCTTCGCCCGTCACGACCTCGACGGCGCGCGCGACGCGCTGGCGTCGTCCGTCAACTCACTCCTCTTCATCATGATCCCCGCCGGCGTCGGACTCGTCGTGCTCGCCCAGGAGGTCACCGGCGTCATCTACCAGGGCGGACAGTTCGACGCTCTCGCCACCCTGCGCGTCGGCCGTGCCCTCGCCGTCTACTCCCTCGGCATGGGCTTCTTCGGCTTCAACAAGGTGCTCGTGCCCTGGTTCCAGGCCCAGAACGACATGAAGACCCCGCTCCGCGTGACCCTGCAGACCGTCGGCCTCAACGCCGCCCTCAACATCCTCGCCGTCACGCTCCTGCCCGAGGAATGGCGCCACGTCGGCCTCGCTGCCTCGACCGTCGTCTGCGCCGGCGTCGCCTGCGCCCTCCTCCTGCGGAAGGCCCGCCGCCTCAACGGCACCCTCGGCCTCGCCCGCTGCCTCGCGCCGCTCGCACGCGTCCTCGTCGCCTCCGCCGTCATGGCCGCCGCGATCGTCCTCCTGCGGCCCGTCGCCGCCGCCGGCTGCGGACGCCTCGGCGCGCGTCTCGGTCCCGTCGTCGCCCTCGCCGCCCTGATCGCCTGCGGCCTGCTCGCCTACGGTGCCTGCGCCCTCATCCTGATGCGCGACCAGATCTGCGGACTCCGCCTCCGCCGCCGGAGGACCTGACCCCATGGCCGTTTCCCTCGATTACGAAAAGGCCCTCGGCGGCACCGTCCTCGGCATCGACGAGGCGGGCCGCGGACCCCTCGTCGGCGGCGTCTACGCCGCCGCCGTCTCCGTCCCGCTCGACGCGGCCGAAGCCCTCCTCACGGGCGCCTGGCACGAGATCAACGACTCGAAGAAGCTCTCCGAGAAGAAGCGCGAGAGGCTCGCGGAGATCATCACGTCGACCCCCGGTTGCACCTGGGCCGTCGCCAGCGCCAGCCCCGCCGAGATCGACCGCCTCAACATCCTCAACGCGACCCACCTCGCGATGCGTCGCGCTGCGGACGAGGTCGTGGCGAAGCTCGCGGGGACGGGGAACGGAGCGTTTGAGACGCCAACCCAAACCTCCAAACACCCCAACAAGCCAAACACCTTCTCCATCCTCGTCGACGGACTCCCCGTGAAGACCCTGCCCCAGGCGCAGAACCTCGTGAAGGGCGACGCGAAGTCCCTCTTCATCGCCGCCGCCTCCATCCTCGCGAAGACCGCCCGAGACGCGGACTGCCGGCGGCTCGAGGCGCTCTACCCCGGCTACGGCTTCGCCAAGCACAAGGGCTACCCGACCCCGGCCCACCTCGAAGCCCTCGCCCGACTCGGCCCCTGCCCCGAACACCGCCGGAGCTTCGGTCCCGTCAGCCAGCAGACCCTCCCGCTGTAATCCTTTTGAGTATTCCTCATTCTGCATCCGTGTGGTATAATAC
Organism: uncultured Verrucomicrobiota bacterium; assembly: GCA_945947925.1. Classification (GTDB taxonomy): domain Bacteria; phylum Verrucomicrobiota; class Kiritimatiellia; order RFP12; family UBA1067; genus UBA1067. Next base: position 8,277 of record CAMEZU010000005.1, on the reverse strand, counting down.
GTGAAAATCATATTTAGTCATGTAAAAAGGAGTGCGGATGAGTCTGACGACGGACGGGAAGGTTTCCCTTCGGGAAAAGGTCTGCTATGCCCTTGGTGACGCGAGTGCGAACATCGCCTGGCGCGGCATCTGCGCGTTTCTGATGATCTACTACACCGACGTCTTCGGCCTTGCGCCGGCCATCGTCGGTACGCTCTTCTTCGTGGTGCGTCTCTCGGACGGCGTCTCCGACGTGGCGATGGGCGTGATCGGCGACCGAACTAAGTCGAAGTACGGCAAGTTCCGTCCCTGGGTGCTGTGGACGGCGATACCGCTCGCGGTCATCCTCTCGCTGACCTTCACCTGTCCCGAGGGCCTCGGCATGACGGGGAAGGTCGTCTACGCCTACATCACCTACATCCTCTTCACGCTCATCTATACGGCGAACAACATCCCCTACGGGGCGCTGATGGCCGTGATGACGTCGGATGACAAGGAGCGCGCCTCCATCGGCTCGTTCCGCATGGCCGGCGCCTTTGCGGGCGGCATGGTCGTCCAGGGGCTCCTCCTCTTCCTCGTCGCCTATTTCGGCAACATCAACCCGACCGTCTCCGTTGAATCGGTTCCCGAGGAACCCGCGGCCTGCGTGGTCACGGTGACCTCGCCGCGCGATGTCGCCCATGTGGACCTCTCCACCGTCAACAAGATCGCGAAGATCCAGCCCGTCGGCTCCACCAACGAGCCGGCCGCGCGTCTGAGCGTACCGATGACGGCGAATGCGCCGCAGTCCTTCACCGTGACCGGCGAGGCGGATCTGACGGCGGACAGCTTCACGCTCGTCGATCAGAACCGTGGGTACAGCTATGCGATCTATGCGCTGTCGGTCATCCTGGCGCTCTGCCTCTTCGTGACCTTCTTCGGGACGCGTGAACGCGTCGAGCCGCCGGCGAACCAGAACGCCAACCTCTGGCGCGACCTCAAGGACCTGGTGCGGAACCGTCCGTGGATCGTCCTCCTGGTGGTCGGTCTCTTCTTCAACGTCTACAACGCCGTCCGCCAGGGCGTGACCGTCTACTACTTCACGCACTACGTCTACCGCGAGCTTCTCGTCGGCGGCTTCTTCACGGCCCTCATGATCGCCTCGATTCTCGGCGCCCTCGCGACCGCGCCCCTCGCGCGCCGCTTCGGCAAGCGGAACGTCTTCGTTGCAACGCTCCTCCTCGCCGGCGCAATCAACGCCTGCTTCGCGTTCTGCGGTCCCACGCAGCTGACCGCCGTCTTCGTCATCGGCTTCCTCGGCGAGGCCGTGGCCGCGGTCTTCCCGACCCTGTTCTTCACGATGCTGGGCGATGCGGCGGACTTCTCCGAGTACGTCAACGGACGTCGCGCAACCGGCCTCGTCTACTCGGCGGGCTCCTTCGCCTCCAAGTTCGGCGGCGGTCTCGCCGGTGCGATCATCGGCTTCGTCCTCTCGAAATACGGCTACGAGGGAACGGATCCGTCCACCATCGCCGGTGCGATCCCGGGCATCAAGCTCCTGATGGGCGTCATCCCGAGCGCCATCGTCGCCGTCACCGCCTTCCTGATGTTCCTCTACCCGCTCTCCGACAAGCGCCTCAGCGAAATCACCGCCGAGCTGTCGAAGCGCCGCACCTAATCCCTACCCCCTACTCCCTAATCCCTACACCCTAATTCCTGAAAGCCATGAAATTCGGATACTTTGACGACGCCAACCGCGAATACGTGATTACCAACCCGAAGACCCCGTGGCCGTGGATCAACTACCTCGGCAACGAGGACTTCTTCTCGCTCGTCTCCAACACTGCGGGCGGCTACTCCTTCTTCAAGGACGCGAAGTTCCGCCGCATCACGCGCTACCGCTACAACAACGTGCCGATGGACGCGGGCGGCAAGTACTTCTACATCAAGGACGGCGACACGGTCTGGAATCCCGGCTGGAAGCCGACGAAGACCGCCCTCGACGCCTATGCGTGCCGCCACGGCATGGGCTACACGTCCATCACCGGCGAGAAGAACGGACTCGTTGCCTCGATCCTCCTGTTCGTGCCGCTGAAGACGCATGCCGAGGTTCAGAAGCTCACGCTCAAGAACACCACGAAGAAGGCCAAGAAGGTGAAGCTCTTCTCCTTCCTCGAGTGGTGCCTCTGGAACGCCTCGACCGACATGGAGAACTTCCAGCGCAACTTCTCCACGGGCGAGGTCGAGGTCGAGGGGTCCGTCATCTACCACAAGACCGAGTACAAGGAGCGCCGCAACCACTACGCGTTCTACGGCGTCAATGCGGACATCGCCGGGTTCGATACGGACCGCGAGACGTTCGTCGGCCTCTACAACGGCTTTGACGAGCCCGAGGTCGTCCTCGCCGGCAAGGCGCGCAACTCCATCGCCCACGGCTGGAGTCCGATCGCCTCCCACGCCCTCGACGTCACGCTGAAGGCGGGCGAGGAGAAGACCTTCGTTTTCACGCTCGGCTACATCGAGCTGCCCGAGGAGGAGAAGTGGCAGAAGAAGGGCGTCATCAACAAGAAGCCCGCCAAGGCCCTCCTCAAGAAGTTCGACACCGCCGCCAAGGTGGACAGGGCCTTCGCGCAGCTGCGCAAGTACTGGGACGACCTCCTTGCGCGCTATTCGGTGAAGACCGGCAACGACCGCCTCGACCGCATGGTGAACATCTGGAACCAGTACCAGTGCATGATCACCTTCAACATGTCGCGCTCCGCCTCGTTCTTCGAGTCCGGCATCGGCCGCGGCATGGGCTTCCGCGACTCCAACCAGGACCTCGTCGGCTTCGTCCACCAGATCCCCGAGCGCGCCCGCGAGCGGATCATCGACATCGCCTCCACGCAGTTCCCGGACGGCGGCTGCTACCACCAGTACCAGCCACTCACCAAGCGCGGCAACAACGACATCGGCGGCGGCTTCAACGACGACCCGATGTGGCTCATCTTCGGTACCGTCGCCTACCTCAAGGAGACGGGCGACTTCTCCATCCTCGACGAGCCGGTGCCGTTCGACAACCAGCCGGGCAGCGAGGTGTCGCTGATGGAGCACCTCCGCGTCAGCTTCAACCACGTCATCGAGAACCTCGGTCCGCACAAGCTGCCGCTCATCGGCCGCGCGGACTGGAACGACTGCCTGAACCTCAACTGCTTCTCGCACGACCCGAACGAGTCCTTCCAGACGACCGAGAACAAGACCGAGGGCTCGAAGGCCGAGTCCCTGATGATCGCCGGACTCTTCTGCGTCTGCGGCAAGGACTATGCCCAGCTCTGCGCCTACCTCGGCAAGGACGCCGAGGCGAAGCGCGCGGCGGCGGCCGTCGCGGACATGGAGAAGGCCGTCGAAAAGCACGGCTGGGACGGCGAATGGTACCTGCGCGCCTACGACTTCTTCGGCAAGAAGGTCGGCTCCAAGGAGAACGAGGAAGGCAAGATCTTCATCGAGTCCCAGGGCTGGTGCGGCATGGCCGAGATCGGCAAGGCGAAGGGCCTCCCCGAGAAGGCGCTCGACGCGACCAAGAAGTACCTCGAGTGCGAGCACGGCATCGTCCTCAACCAGCCGGCGTTCACGAAGTACGTCGTCGAGTACGGCGAGATCTCCACCTATCCCGCCGGCTACAAGGAGAACGCGGGCATCTTCTGCCACAACAATCCGTGGGTCATCATCGCCGAAGCGATGGCGGGACGCGGCACGGACGCGTGGAACCACTACGCGAAGATCTGTCCGAGCTACACCGAGGACCATTCCGAGCTCCACAAGGTCGAGCCCTACGTCTACTCGCAGATGATCGCGGGACGCGACGCGGCGAAGCCGGGCGAGGCGAAGAACTCCTGGCTCACGGGCACCGCAGCCTGGAACTGGTACGCGATCTCCGAGTTCATCCTCGGCGTCAAGCCCGACTACGACGGCCTCACGGTCGACCCCTGCATCCCGAAGGGCTGGAAGGGCTACACCGTCACCCGCCGCTTCCGTGGCGCGACCTACACGATCGAGGTGAAGAACCCGAAGGGCGTCGAGAAGGGCGTCGCCTCCGTCACCGTGGACGGCAAGCCAATCGCCGGCCAGACCGTCCCCCACACCCCCGGCAAGCACAAGGTCGTCGTGACGCTGGGATAAGGAGGCGCCACGCGGATTGCTCTCCTTCGCACAAAATCAAGCGAGGTCGGCCTGTAGGCGGAATCCCGCTTACCAGGGCGTGCCGGAGGCGGCCGCTTCGCCCGCATCGGACGCGGCCAGGCCGATCAGCTCCGCACGGACGGCCGCGAAGGTCTCCTTGCGGAGGTGTCCTTTCTCAGTCAGCCGGTCGAGCAGGTAAAGCGCGTCGAGCATCGCAGGAACCGCCGTCGCCTCCTCGGGATTGGCGTAGGTGCCGGCGACGGAGCGGCAGAAGTCGTCGACCAGGCCCTTGCTGTTGGCGATGACGCGGTGGACGAAGAACCACTCCCAGGCAGGGCTGATGGAGACGATCATCACGAAGATCGAGCAGGGGATGGTGACCCAGGCGGTGTCCTTGCCGGACGAGACGAGCGCGATGATGAGGACCGTGAGGGCGGTAAGGAAGATCGCGAGGTTGAAGAACAGCCAGGCCTTGCGGCGGATGCTGGAGCGTCCGATCTCGGTCAGGGCCGCGAGCGAGCGGCTCTCGAAGATGCGCGTCAGCGAGAAGACGAGCAGGCTGCCGCCGTAGATGAGCGAGGTGACCGACAGGAAGGGGTGTCCCTTCACGAGGGACGGAATCGCGAGCAGCGCAATGACGAAGCCCGCCGCGCACCACAGGAGGCTGTAGGCCGAGACGCGCCGGCGAAGCGTCCTGACAAGCGGAATGCAGGCCATGACAAGCCCGATGCGCTGCTCGGGGGTAAAGAAGGCGGGACCGCCGGAGGCGTGATCGGCACAAACCTCGGGAACAGGAACGATGACATCGCTGGAAGAGGCGGGAGAAGGAAGTGCTTTGCTCATAATGACGACTATTATACCACGATTGGCGCAGAAATCATACTGGGGCACTTTTGCTCAGATGCTCAGATGCCGAGTACCCTTGACATTTCCCTGCATGATATGTTAGAATAGACTAACATAAAATGGCAATAAAAAGGCAGAAAGTTGCAAAAGCAACAAGATAAGGAGCAGGATATGCGGTATTCCGAATGGGAAGGCTTTGTCGAGGGACGTTGGGAGAAGGAAATCGACGTGGCGGAGTTCATCCGCCTCAACTACCATCCGTATGACGGCGACGCGTCCTTCCTGGCGCCGGCGACGCCGGCGACGGACGCGCTGTGGGGCAAGCTGCAGGAGCTGCAGCACGCGGAGCGTGCGAAGGGCGGCGTGCTGGATATGGACACGGACATCGTCAGCGACATCGACTCGCACGCGCCGGGCTATCTGGACAAGGACCTCGAGAAGGTGGTGGGCCTGCAGACGGACAAGCCGCTGAAGCGCGCGTTCATGCCCTACGGCGGCATCAAGATGGCCGAGGAGGCCTGCACGACTTACGGCTACACGCCGAGTCCGAAGCTCCACGACATCTTCACGCGCTACCACAAGACGCACAACCAGGGCGTGTTCGACGCCTACACGCCGGAGATGCGCGCGGCGCGCAAGAACAAGATCATCACGGGGCTACCGGACACGTACGGACGCGGCCGCATCGTCGGTGACTACCGCCGCGTGGCGCTGTACGGCATCGACCACCTCATCGCCAGCAAGGAGGCGGACCTCGTCTACTGCGGCATGGGCTCGATGCCCGAGGACGTCTGCCGCCTGCGCGAGGAAGTCTCCGACCAGATCAAGGCGCTCAAGAAGATGAAGGTGATGGCGGCCAGCTACGGCTTCGACATCTCCCGTCCCGCGAAGGACGCCCGCGAGGCGGTGCAGTGGACGTACTTCGGCTACCTTTCCGCGATCAAGACGCAGAACGGCGCGGCGATGTCCATCGGCCGCATCTCGACCTTCCTCGACATCTACATCGAGCGCGACCTCGCGTCCGGCAAGATCACGGAGCGCGACGCGCAGGAGCTTGTCGACCATCTCGTGATGAAGCTGCGCATGGTCAAGTTCGCGCGCATCCCGAGCTACAACGAGCTCTTCTCGGGCGATCCCGTCTGGGCGACGCTGTCGATCGGCGGACTGGGCTGCGACGGACGCTCCATGGTGACGAAGAACGACTACCGCATCCTCCACACGCTGGAGACGATGGGTCCCTCGCCGGAGCCGAACATGACGGTGCTCTACTCGCATCGCCTGCCGAAGGCGTTCAAGGACTACGCGGCGAAGGTCTCGATCGACACCTCGTCCATCCAGTACGAGAACGACTGCGTCATGCGCCGCGTCTGGGGCGACGACTACTCGATCTGCTGCTGCGTCTCGGCGACGCAGACGGGCAAGGAGATGCAGTTCTTCGGCGCGCGCGCGAACCTCGCGAAGTGCCTCCTCTACGCCATCAACGGCGGCATGGACGAGAAGACGCGCGTGCAGGTCGCGCCGGAGTTCCCGCGCATCACGGCGAACGTCCTCGACTATGACGAGGTGATGAAGCGCTATGACCGGATGATGGACTGGCTGGCGGGACTCTACGTCCACACGCTGAACGTCATCCACTACATGCACGACAAGTACTACTACGAGGCGGCCGAGATGGCGCTCATCGACACGAACGTGCGCCGCACGTTCGCGACGGGCATCGCCGGCTTCTCGCACGCGGTCGACTCGCTCTCCGCGATCAAGTACGCCAAGGTGTCCGTCGTCCGTGACGCGGACGGCCTTGCGGTGGACTACAAGGTCGAGGGCGACTTCCCGCGCTACGGAAACGACGACGACCGGGCGGACGACATCGCCGAGTGGCTGCTCACGGAGTTCTTGAAGAAGATCAAGGGACACCACACCTACCGGAACGCGGAGCCGACGACCTCGATCCTGACGATCACCTCGAACGTCGTGTACGGCAAGGCGACGGGCGCGATGCCCGACGGACGTCCCGCGGGTGAGCCGCTGTCGCCCGGCGCGAACCCGAGCTACGGCGCGGAGAAGAACGGACTGCTCGCCTCGCTGAACTCGGTCGCGAAGCTGCCGTACGAGTACGCGCTCGACGGCATCTCGAACACCCAGACGATCCATCCGTCCGCCCTCGGCAACTCCGAGGAGGAGCGCGTGGAGAAGCTGGTGAGCGTGATGGACGGCTACTTCGACCGCGGCGCGCACCACCTGAACGTGAACGTGTTCGGCACCGAGAAGCTCGTCGACGCGATGGAGCATCCCGAGAAGCCCGAGTACGCCAACTTCACGATCCGCGTCTCCGGCTATGCGGTGAAGTTCATCGACCTCACCCGCGAGCAGCAGATGGACGTCATCAAGCGCACCTGCCACCAGGGCCTGTGACAGGACGCATCCACAGCTTCGAAACCTTCGGGGCGGCCGACGGACCGGGCGTCCGGTTCGTCGTCTTCCTCGCCGGCTGTCCGCTCCGCTGCGCCTACTGCCACAATCCGGACACGTGGGCGCGTCCGCCCGCGCTGGAGATGTCCGCCGAGGACGTGCTGAAGCGGGCGCTGCGCTACCGGTCGTACTGGGGCGAGAAGGGCGGCATCACAGTCTCGGGCGGCGAGCCGTTGCTGCAGCCGGAGTTCCTGCTGGACCTCTTCACCCGCGCGAAGCGCCTGGGCGTGACGACCTGCATCGACACCTCGGCGGCGCCCTTTACGCGCGAGGGGGAGTGGTTGGCGACCTTCGAAAGGCTGATGGCGGTGACGGACCTCGTCCTCCTCGACATCAAGGCCTTCGACCGCGCCCTCCACGAGGAGCTGACGGGCCGTCCGAACGACAACATCCTCGACTGCGCGCGCTACCTGAACGAAATCGGCAAGGACGTCTGGATCCGCCATGTTCTCGTCCCGGGCGTCACGGAGCGTGACGGCGACACGGAGAAGATCGCCGCCTTCCTGAAGCCCCTCGCCAACATCCGCCGCATCGAGGTTCTCCCCTATCACACCCTCGGCCTCGCAAAATGGCAGTCCCTCGGCCTCCCGAACCGCCTCGCCCAAGTCAATCCCCCCACCCCCCAAGACCTGGCCCAAGTCAGAAAGATCCTGTCAGGCGCCTAATCCCGAAGGAGACAGACCCCGTAAAAGTCCTCAGCCTCGTCGCCGGCTCTGATGCTGCATCGGAAGGTGTTTTGATGCGGTCGTCCCGCATTTCTCGCCGCAAGAAAAACCGCACCCATGGTTGGATACGGCCGATGGATAGCCCCTGACCGTTGATCTTCTCAACCGCCCGCCAATGCAG
>CAMEZU010000004.1 GCA_945947925.1 uncultured Verrucomicrobiota bacterium | reverse complement strand
GCGTAATATTCGGCTGAACATGGACAGAAGTAGAAGGGGATTTGAAAACACCGTGGGCCTTTCTGTTCATCCACAGTTCTCCCTTGACTTCACGTCCTTGCCTTGGTATACTATGCGCCTTTCTTGGATTGATATAAATAGTGTTTTTATAGGAAAATCAACCGATAATGGCATTAAAGGTATTCTGGCAAGGTCTCTTTCGGAACAATCCGACGTTCCGTCTGGTCCTTGGACTGTGCCCGACGCTCGCGGTGACGACGTCGCTTGAAAACGGACTCGGCATGGGCCTTGCGGCAACCTTCGTCCTGTGCTGCTCGAACGGACTCGTCTCGGCGCTCCGAAAGGCGATTCCCTCGGCCGTGCGCATTCCCTGCTACATCGTCATCATCGCGACATTCGTGACAGCCGTCGACCTGCTGATGCAGGCGTACCTTCCGGCTCTTTCGGCTTCGCTCGGCATCTTCATTCCGCTCATCGTCGTCAACTGCATCATCCTCGGCCGCGCCGAGGCGTTCGCAAGCCGCAACGGCGTCGTCGCCTCGCTGGCGGACGGACTCGGCTCCGGGCTCGGCTTCACGCTCGCCCTTGCACTCGTCGCCGCAGTCCGTGAGTTCGTCGGCGCCGGGTCCCTGACCGTCTGGGGAGACCTCGCCTTCAAGAACTTGAATCCCGGTCCCGCGACGCTCGCGATCCTGCCGGCCGGCGGATTCATCGTGCTCGGCCTTCTCCTCGCGCTCGTCAACCGACTCGCCGACTGGAACGCGCGCCGCCACGGCGCGCCGGCTCCGCTCCCCGTCTCGATGGACTGCCGTCACTGCACGCTCTGCGGAAAGGGCAAGGAGGTGTCGAAGTGAGCTATTACCTGATGATTCTCGTCGGGGCCGTCCTCGTCAATAACTTCGTCCTGAGCCGCTTTCTCGGCTGCTGTCCGTTCCTCGGCGTGTCGAAGCGGACGGAAACCGCGCTCGGCATGTCCGGCGCCGTCGTGTTCGTGATGACGGTCGCGGCGGCCGTGACTTGGTGCGTCGACCGCTGGCTGCTGCAGCCGAACGGACTCGGCTACGTCCACACGCTCGCGTTCATCCTCGTCATCGCCGCGCTCGTCCAGTTCATCGACATCGCGATGAAGCGCTTCCTGCCCGCTCTCCACGCCGCACTCGGCATCTTCCTTCCGCTCATCACCACGAACTGTGCAGTCCTGGGCGCGGCTGAAATCAACTGCAAGCAGGGGTCCGGCTTTTTCGAGAGCGTCTTCTTCTCCTTTTCCGCCGCGCTCGGGTTCGGCTTCGCGCTCCTCGTCTTCTCCGGACTGCGCGAAAAGCTCGCCCACGCGAATCCGCCGGCCTGCTTTCGCGGCGTCGCCGTGGCGCTGGTAGCGGGCGGACTCCTCTCCCTCGCGTTCATGGGCTTCAGCGGACTCGTCAAGCTGCCGTACTGAGGAGGTTGAGGAGGTTTCGTGGGGATTGGTTGTTGAGAAGGTTGGAAGATGAGATGTTGATTGCTATTGCTGTTATTGCAGGGATCGGGTTTGTCGGAGCCTTGGCTCTGGCGATTGCCGATCGGTATCTGGCGGTGAAGGAGGATCCGCGCATCGGACTCGTCTCCGCCGCACTCCCAGGCGCCAATTGCGGCGGTTGCGGCTTTCCAGGGTGTGACGGCTATGCCCGCGCCCTCGTCGCCGGCAAGGCTCCGAACGGCGCCTGTGCCGCCGGCGGTGCCGCCGTGGCGACAGAAATCGCGCGCATCCTCGGACTCGAAGCCGCGTCCGTCACCCGCCGTGTCGCGCTCGTGAAGTGCTGCGGTTCGCGCTCCGAGACGATTCGCGTCGGCGACTACAACGGACTCTGCGACTGCGGCCTCGCGGCGGCGACGGCCGGCGGGGACAAGGGCTGCCGCTACGGATGCCTTGGCTACGGCGCCTGTGCGAATGTCTGTCCGCAGCACGCCATCTCGATTACGGACGGCCTCGCCAAGGTCGAGAAGCGCCTCTGCATCGGCTGCGGCAAGTGCGTGAGCGCCTGTCCGCGCCGCCTGATCGAGCTCGTGCCGGCAGATGCCACGATCCACGTCCTCTGCAACAATCCCGTCCGCGGACCCGAGGTCCGCAAGGTCTGCGGCACCGGCTGTCTCGGCTGCCACCTCTGCGAGCGGAACGCGGGCGGACCTGCGGCCGGGCATTTCACCTTCAGCGGTTTCCTCGCGAAGGTCAATTACGAGAATCCTCCGACGGACGAGCAGCTGGCGGCCAAGTGTCCCGCCAAGTGCATCTCCGTCGACCCGCATTGGGAGAGCGCCGAATGAAGACCGTCACTTCTCCGTTCCGTTTCAAGGGCGGCGTCCACCCCGACTACAACAAGGAGCTCGCCCGCGATCTTCCGATCGAGACGCTGTCCTGTCCCGCCGAGCTCGTCGTCTCCCTGAGCCAGCACCTCGGCGCCCCCGCAACCTGCCTCGTCAAGCCGGGCGACTACGTCGTGAAGGGACAGGTCCTCGGCTCGCGCACGGGCTTCATTTCGCTCGCGGTCCACGCGCCCGCCAACGGAATCGTCAAGGCGGTCGAACCGCGTCTTACCGCGTCAGGGGGACAGTCCCCCGCCGTCGTTCTCGATACGACCGCGCCCGCACCCGAGGGCGTCGATCCGACGGAGCGCGTGCTGGCGCCGCTTGACTGGCAGACGGCGCCGCGCGAGGATCTGCTCCGTCGCATCGAAGAGGCCGGCATCTGCGGCATGGGCGGCGCCGGCTTCCCGACCTGCGTGAAGCTGAATCCGCCGCCGGGCAAGCGCTGCGAGTTCCTGATCGTAAACGGCGCCGAGTGCGAGCCCTATCTTTGCGCCGACCACCGCGTCATGATCGAGCGGGCGGACCGCATCCGCACGGGCGTCGAGATCATGCGCCGCGTACTCGGCGATCCCGCCGTGCGCATTGCCGTCGAGGCGAACAAGCCCGAGGCAATCGCCGCACTTGAGAGAGCCTTTGCGGACATCGCCGGCGACGTTGAAATCGTCGTCCTTCCCGTCCTCTATCCCCAGGGTTCTGAAAAGCACCAGATCTATGCGACCGTCGGACGCGTCGTCCCCGAACCGCCCGCCTTGCCGATCGACGTCGGTTGCGTCGTCGAGAACGTCGGAACGGTCGCGGCCATCGCCGACGCCGTCGAGAAGGGGAAGATCCTGCTCTCGCGCGTCACGACCGTCTCGGGCGACGCCGTCGCCACACCGAAGAACGTCGAAGCCCCGATCGGCACGAGCTATGCGGACCTGATCGCCTTCTGCGGCGGCACGAAGGGAACCCCCGCGAAGATGATCTCGGGCGGAACGATGATGGGCTTCGCTGTCGCAACGGACCGCATTCCGACGACCAAGACGACGTCGGGACTGCTCCTCCTTTCCGAGCGGCGGGTTTTCCGCTACTCGTCGCAGGCGTGCATCAATTGCGGACGCTGCCTGCGGGCGTGTCCGATGAACCTGGATGTCGCTGAGATCGGAAAGGCCGTCGAGTCCGATGACATGGCCGAAGCCGAGTCGCTGCACGTCATGAGCTGCATCGAATGCGGCGCGTGCTCGTTCAGCTGTCCCGCCTACCGTCCCCTGACCCAGCACTGCCGTCGCGCGAAGGGCACGATCCGCGCCCGTCTCGCGGCCGCCCGCGCCGCCGTCGCTTCCGCAAAGGCCACGACATGAAACCGAAAGACACCTCCGTCCGCTACCTGTTGAGCTCGTCGCCGCACGCCCATGCGTCCGTCTCCGTCACGCGCCTCATGCTCGACGTGATTCTCGCCTTGCTGCCGACAACGGCCGCGGGCATCGCCTTCTTCGGGTGGCCTGCGCTTTGGACCGTCCTCACCTGCGTCGTCTCCGCCGTGGCGACCGAGGCGCTCTGCCGCCGGGCGATGGGGCGCGAGCAGACGGTCGGGGACCTCTCGGCCGTGCTGACAGGACTCCTCCTCGCGCTGAACCTGCCGGCCGGGCTCCCGCTCTGGATGGCAGCCGCAGGTTCCGTCTTCGCGATTGCAATCGCCAAGCAGGTCTTCGGCGGACTCGGGATGAATCCCTTCAACCCCGCCCTCGCCGCCCGCGCCTTCCTGCTCATTTCGTTCACGGGTCCGATGACGACGTGGCTGAAGCCGTTCTGGTGGCGGAGTCCCGAAGCGATGACGACTGCAACGCCGCTCGCGACGCAGGAGTTTCCCGGATTCGCCGACCTCTTCCTCGGCATAATGCCGGGCTGCATCGGCGAAGTGTCCGCCCTGGCGCTGCTCGTCGGCGCAGCCTATCTGCTCGTCCGCCGCGTCATCACCTGGCACATTCCCGTCGCCTTCCTCGCAACCTGCGCCGCGTGTGCGCTCGTCCTGGGCGGAGCCCCCGTCCACGTGCAGTTGCTCTCGGGCGGCATCGTGCTTGGCGCCTGCTTCATGGCGACGGACTACGTCACCTCGCCCGCGTCGGCGAAGGGCAAACTGATCTTCGGTTGCGGTTGCGGACTCCTCTGCATGCTGATCCGCCGCTTTGGCGCGTATCCGGAAGGGTGCTCCTTTGCGATTCTCATCATGAATGCCTTCGCGCCGCTGATCAGCCGCTGGACGAAGCCGAAACCCTTTGGAGCAAAATGAGATGAAGAAGTTTCTCCATCTGATCGTGAGCCTCTCCCTCATCTGCGGCGTTTGCGCTGCGGTGCTCGCGTACGTGAACCGCGTCACGAAGGACGCCATTCGCGAGGCGGCGGCCGAGAAGTCCCGCGCCGCCGTGCGCGCCGTGCTGCCGTCCGAAGCCGTTTCGCTCGAGGCGATCGGAGAGGACGTCTTTGTCGGTCGCGATGCCTCGGGAAAGCCTGTCGGCTATGCCGCGAAGGGCGTGGGAACGGGAGGCTACGGCGGAGACATCGTGCTGATGGCCGGCTTTCGCGCGGACGGCGAGACGCTGGTCGCCTACCGGACGCTGGCAGCGTCCGAAACGCCCGGGCTCGGCATGAAGCTCAATGCGCCCGAATTTGCGGACCAGTTCGCCGACAAGGACGCACGGACGCTGGCCGTCCGCAAGGACGGCGGCGCCATCGAGGCGATTACGTCCGCGACAATCACCTCCCGCGCCGTCTGCCGCGCGCTTGCGGATGCGCAGGCGCGCCTCGCGTCCGTCCGAGAAGGGCATTGAGATGAAGACGGCGGTCCGGTTCTGCGCGATCGCCCTGGCGTTGGCGGGATGCGGTCCGACGCCCGTCGAACGGACGGAATGGCTCCAGATGGGAACCGTCGCCGCCGTCCAGACGCGCGGTCCGCTGGCGCCGGAGCTGGTGGCGGCCGTACGCGCAAGTCTCTCTTCCGTCGAATCGCTCCTGAACGCCCACGATTCCGCCTCCGAACTGAGCCGTCTTGCTGCCAGCACCGACGCGGAGATTCTCGCGCGCTGCACGCCGTCGGTACGTCCCTGCTACGAATCCGCCTTCGCCCTCGCACGCGAAACCGACGGCGCCTTCAGTCCCCGCTGGCGCGGCCCCGGCACCCTTGACCTGGGCGCAATCGCGAAGGGCTTCGCGCTCGACGAGGCCGCGCGCCGGCTTGCGCCCGAGGTTCCGACGCTCCTCGACCTCGGCGGCAATCTCAAGGCGTGCAAAGGGGACTGGACGGTCGGCGTGAAGAACGGCGAATCCTTCATCCTGCGCGAAGGCGAAGCCTGTGCGACCAGCGCCCGCTACTACCGCGGCGACCACATCCGCGACGCCCGCACCGGCGAATCCGTCTCCAACGCGCTCCACTCCGTCACCGTCATCCACCCGACCAGCGCCATGCTCGCCGACGCCCTCTCCACCGCACTCTTCATCCTCGGTCCTGAAAAGGGGACCGCCTTTCTCCTCCGCCACCACCCCGAAGCCCGCGCAATCTGGACCGAATGTTATACCGGCGTTGAAATGGTGTCTGAACATATAGAATTCGATGATTCGCGATGATGTACAGGCGATTCCCAAGCGCTGAATTTGGTATAATATTCGCAGTAAGGAATTCACACGATGCAGACAGTTACCGATACTTTCCATGCCGCCGCCGGCAAATCCAGTTTCATTCGCAAGATGTTCGAGAAGGGCATCGAGCTCAAGCAGCAGTACGGTGAAGACGCCGTCTGCGATTTCTCGCTTGGCAATCCCGACGTACCGCCGCCTGAAGCGGCGCGGGCGGTGCTTCATCAGCTCGCCGACGACGCGGTGCGTCCGCTCGGTCTCGGTTACTGCCCGAACGCCGGTATCCCGGCCTGCCGCGCCGCCATCGCCGGCTATCTCGCGAAGCAGCAGGGCATGCCGCTCGAGGGCAAGGACGTCATCATCACCGTCGGCGCGGCCTCCGCGCTCGTTTGCTTCTTCCGCTCCACGCTCGACGCCGGAGACGAGGTCATCGTGCCGAGTCCGTACTTCGTCGAGTACGGCAACTATTGCGGACACTTCGGCGGCGTGCTGAAGCCCGTGCCGACGCACGAGGACTTCACGCTCGACATCCCCGCGATCGCTGCGGCCATCACGCCGAAGACGCGCGCCATTCTCGTCAACTCCCCGAACAACCCGACCGGCACGATCTATTCCCGCGCCGAGCTCGAGGAACTCGCGGCGCTCGTCGAGAAAGTCAACGCCGATCGCGGCGACGCGGTGCGTCCGCTCTTCATCCTCTCCGACGAACCGTACCGCGCCTTCGCCTACAACGGCGCTGAAGTGCCGGCGATGCTTCCGATGTCAAAGTTCGTGCTCGTCCTCGGCAGCTTCTCGAAGACCCTGTCGATGGCCGGCGAGCGCATCGGCTACATCGCGGTCAATCCCGAACTCTCCAAGGCGGACAACGGTGCGCTCCTGACGACGCTCACGCTCGTCAACCGTACGCTCGGCTACGTGAACGCGCCTGTGATCGGACAGAAGCTCGCGGCGGCGATCTGCAACGAGACCGTCGACCTCGAGATCTACAAGCGCCGCCACGACCTCATGGCCAAGGTGCTGACCGAGGCCGGCATCGAATTCACGATGCCGAAGGGCGCGTTCTACTTCTTCCCGAAGGCTCCGGGCGGCGATGACGCGAAGTTCGTCGACGCGCTCCTCGCGGAAAAAATTCTCGCCGTCCCGGGCGCGGGCTTCGGCCGTGCGGGCTACATCCGTCTCAGCTGCGCCGTGGACGAGAAGATCATCGCGCGCAGCGCCGAGGGCTTCAAGCGTGCCGCGGAGGCGTGCCGGTAATGTTGGCCGTCCTTCCAGCCCTGATGCTCGCGGCGGCGCCGATCGCCGTCGATCGTGAGAACCACTCCGTCACGCTCTCCGTCACGTCCACGGATTGCGGCCTAGACGCGCAGCTCGAGTTCCTGATGGTCGGTCCCGGCTCGGACCGCGATTACGAGTCGATGTTCGTGACCGATGCCTCGGTCAAGGACATCGTCCAGGCGTTCGCCTCCGCCGGGATCAGCAACGTCGGATCGTGCTACGAACCCGAGAAGTGCATCTTCTGGCCGACTGGACAGGAGGTGACGATGGAGCCCGCGTTCTCCAACCTGGTCCGTCAGGTGCGCGACGCGGCACCCCTGCCGATCATCTGGACCGGCGGCACGCGCGATCCCAAGACGCTCATACCCGAGGCCGAGACAAATATGCCGAGCGCCGTCTTCGCGCTTTACAACTGCGGACAGTCCCCGCTTCAGTTCAACGACAGTCTTGACCAGTCGACGACGTACGGGCGCTTCCAGCCTGCGGTCAAGATTCCGAAAGGGGAGAAGCGCACAATCACCTTCAAGCTGGCGAAGACTCCGCTCCCTCAGGTCCACCCTGTTCTGTTCACGCCGGGCAGTCTGGGCAAGACCCTGGCGGGCCTGAAGGAGGACTCCGCCAAGAGCGAGCTGGAGATCAAGCCGTCCTTCTCGTCCGACCTGACACTCAAGGAAGCGAAGGACATCGCGACGGCGCTCTCGATGATCGATTCCGTGCGCGTCAAGATCAACGGTGTTGACAAGGAAGGGGAGTTCTTCTTCCGCGCCTACCTGCCGCTTGAAAAGTGGCGAGACCGCAAGGAACGCCTTGCCCAGCCGCCGGAGATTCACCTGAAAGGGGACGGGACGGTCTCCGTCGTCGAGACTGTCGAAGACTGGACGAACGCCGAGTCTCTCGATCCCAAGCTGACCGTCAAAGAACATCCCTGCGCCGATCTCGAAACGGCCGCAAAGCTCGCGTCCGGCCTCTGCAAAAAGACGTTCACGGTCTTTATCTACGCGACGCCCGACACGAAGCTCGCGCGCCTGTACGAGCTGCGCAAGCTGATCACGGCGGATGTCAGCAACTGGTACGTCTTCACCGAATGAGCGCCACGTCGACAGAACCCCTGGCCGCACGGATGCGTCCCCAGTCCATCGACGAGGTGGTCGGGCAGGATCACATCCTGGGGAAGGGGAAGCTGCTTCGGCGTGTCATCGAGGCGGACCGCCTCACGAACGTCATCTTCTACGGTCCGCCTGGCTGCGGCAAGACGACGCTGGCGGAAGTGATCGCCAAGACGACGAAGCGTAACTTCGTCCGTCTCTCCGGCGTCATCTCCGGTGTCGCCGACATCCGCAAGATCTGCGACCGCGCGCGGACCGAACTCGGCGGAGAAGGGACCATCCTCTTCATCGACGAGATCCACCGGTTCAACAAGTCCCAGCAGGACGTCCTGCTCCCGTACGTCGAGGACGGCACGGTCGTCCTGATCGGCGCGACGACCCACAATCCGAACTTCTTCATCAACACGCCGCTGACGTCCCGTTCGCTCGTCTTTGAGCTGCACGCGCTTGCGCCGGCCGACGTCGCGAAACTCTTGGAAAGGGCCTTGGACGACAAAGAGAAGGGGTATGGCAACTTCCCTTCCCGCTTCGATCCCGCGGCCCGCGATTTCCTGGCGACGATCTGCGACGGTGACGCTCGTCACGCGCTCACGGCGCTTGAAATCGCCATGCGCTCGACCCCGGCCGGGGAAGACGGCGTCATCGACCTGACGCCCGAGGTCATTCAGGAATGCGTCCAGCGGCGGCTCGTGCGTTACGACAAGAAGGAAGACGGACACTACGACACGATTTCGGCGTTTATCAAGTCGATCCGCGGGAGCGATCCGGACGCCGCCGTCTACTGGCTCGGAAAGATGCTGACCGCCGGCGAGGATCCGCGGTTCATCGCGCGCCGCCTGGTGATCAGCGCGAGCGAAGACATCGGCAACGCCGACCCGCGTGGACTCACCGTCGCCGTCGCGGCCATGCAGGCGTGCGAGTTCGTCGGCATGCCCGAGTGCGCAATCAACCTGTCGCAGGCCACGACCTATCTCGCGACGGCACCGAAATCCAACGCCAGCTGCATGGCGATCAGCGAGGCCATGGCCGACATCGAGTCCGGCGCCGTCCAGCCCGTACCCGAGCATCTCAAGAACAAGCACGTCAAGGCCATCGGCAGCGGCAAGGTGACGGCCTACAAGTATCCGCACGAATTTGCCAACCATTACGTCGAACAGGAATACCTGGGCATACCGAAGGCGTATTATCGTCCCACCGAGCAGGGTTACGAGGCGACCATCGCCAAGCGTCAGGCACTCCTGAAAGGTTAGTTTACATAACAACGATTATGCGACAATAAAGGACGGAGAGGATATGAACACGGACAGCCCGATCAATGACGTCAACGCCGGCATCCCGCCCCAGGCCAATGCCGTGAGCATCTACGGCCAAGGCGACGCGATGGATGATTTCCCCGTGCTCAAGGCGTTCCAGCAGTATGTCGATGCCGAACAGGCCAAGGCGCACAAGCGCATGATGACCGTCTGCATTTTCTTCTCAATCCTGATGATCATTGTGATCTCGGTGTTCATGGTCATCATCTTCGGACCTGGACGCAACAACAGCAATGACCTGACGCTCAAGCTTCTCGAAATGAACCAGGCCCAGCAGAATGCGGCCGTCAGCCGTCCTCAAGCCGACGCCAAGGCGCAGGAAGAGATTCTTGAGCTCAAGTCCAAGCTGCGCGAACAGGAACTCGAACGCAAATGGGAGAGCCGTCTGGCGGCTCAACAGCAGCAGCTGAAGGACCTGGCGGCCGAGCAAAAGGCCAAGGCCGAGGCCCTCGCCGCCGAACAGGCCCGTCTTGAGGCCGAACGCGCCCGTGCCGCCGCCGAAGCGGCCAACCGTCCGACCCCTTCCATGAGCGATGCTGAGAAAGTTGCCAAGGAAGAAGAACTCAAGCGCCGCGAACAGGCGATTGCCAGTCGTGAGAAGAAGGTCGCGGCCCGAGAGGAAAAGGTCATCGCCGATGCCAAGCAGGTGAAGGAAGAGCGTATCGACCTGCAGCAGCGCAAGCTCTATCCGGACTCCTTCTCTCCGGAAGCCCGCCGCAAGGCCGACGCGCAGATCCAGGCGGCGAACGCCGAGCGCGACCAGGCCAAGGAAGAGGCCCTTCAGGCCGAGGCCAAGGCCGTGACGGCCGAACGCGAGGCCCAGAAAGCCAAGGAGAAGTTCGAGGATGCCGAACGTGCCGCCGAATTGAAGGCCGCTCGTCTTGCCAAGCGCGAACGTCAGATTGCCGACAAGGAAAAGGAAATCGAGCGCCTTCGGCAGGAAGCCGCCGCTGCGATGAAGGCTGCAAAGGAAGCGCAGCGTGAGGCCGAATCGAAAACGGCGCCCATGGCACAGCCCGTTGTCCAACCCGTCACGCCCCCTGCCGCTCAGCCTGTTGCGCAGCCTGTCCTTCTGCCGGCGGTCAAGCCCGTGGTCGCCAAGCCGATCGTCCCCTCGAATAAGCCGGGACCCTCGGTTGAGGTCGACGAGGTGCTGGAATTCCTCGACACGTTGGACGACACGCCCGCCGGCAAGAAGCCGACGCCCAGTTCGGATACGTCGAGCTACGAGATGCCGCTGGAGTAATCGTCAGCGGCTCCCCTTTTTCAATTTCTTGATCTGGTCGCGCAAGAACGCCGCGCGTTCGAACTCGAGGCTGTCCGCAGCCTCGAGCATTTCTTTTGTCATCTCGGCAATCAGTTCGGCCGAGTCGGTCGTACCCTTCTCGGTTGACGGAAGAGAGGCGGATGTCGTCCCTGCGGTCTTGCCCGCCTTGAAGAGATAGGTCGATTCGGTGATCGAGCGCTTGACGGATTTCGGCACGATGCCGTGTTCCGTGTTGTAGGCGATCTGCTTGGTGCGATGAGCTTTCGTGATGCGCAGGAGATCGCGAATCGCGTCCGTCTTGTGGTCCGCATACAGGATGACACGCCCCTTCTCATGGCGCGCCGTGCGTCCGGCGGTCTGGACGAGCGAGGTCGTCGACCGGAGAAAGCCTTCCTTGTCCGCGTCGAGAATCGCAACGAGCGCAACCTCGGGGAGATCCAGTCCCTCGCGCAACAGGTTGATGCCGACCAGAACGTCGAACTCCCCTTTCCTCAGGCGCTGCAGGATCTCCACGCGCTCGATGGCGTCGATGTCGCTGTGCAGGTATTCGACGCGGATGCCGGTCTCGTGCAGGTAGTGCGTGAGATCCTCGGAGCTGCGCTTCGTCAGCGTCGTCACGAAGACCCTGTCGCCCCCTTCCGTCACCTTCCGAATCTCGGCGATGAGGTCGTCGATCTGGTGTGCGAGCGGACGGATCTCGATCTCGGGGTCGAGGAGGCCGGTCGGACGGATCACCTGTTCGGCGACGGTCGTGGCCTGTTCGTACTCGTAGTTGCCGGGCGTCGCCGAGCAGTAGACGATCTGCTTCACCTTGGCGTTGAACTCGTCGAAGGTGAGCGGACGGTTGTCCTTGGCGGACGGCAGGCGGAAGCCGTATTCGACGAGCTTGTCCTTGCGCGCCTGGTCGCCGTTGTACATCGCGCGGATCTGCGGGACGGACACGTGGCTCTCGTCGATAATGGTGAGAAAGTCGTCCGGAAAGTAGTCGATGAGACATTCGCCGGCCGAGCCGGGGGCGCGTCCCGTCAGCGGACGCGAATAGTTCTCGATGCCGTTGCAATAGCCGAGCTCGCGCATCATCTCGATGTCGTACTCGGTGCGCTCCCGCAGACGCTGCGCCTCAAGGAGCTTGTTTTTCGATGAGAAGAACTTGAGCCGGTCCGCCAGCTCCGCCTCGATGCGCTCGAAGGCGGCCGCGAACTTGTCTTTGCTCATGACGAACTGCTTCGCCGGCGTGATGACGGCCGCAGGCATCGTGACGCCGCATTTGCCGCTGACGGGATCGAGCTCGCGAATCGAGTCCACTTCGTCCCCGAAGAACTCAACGCGAATCGCCTTCGTCTCATACGCCGGAAAGATGTCCACGACATCGCCGCGCACGCGGAAGACACCGGGCTCGAAGCCGATGTCGTTGCGGACGTACTGCGCCTCCACAAGATCGGCGATGAGCCGACTGCGTCCGCGGAGGCCGCCGCCGGCCGCGAGGTCGCTGCCGGTTTTCACCTTGACCGTGAGGTCCCGGTATTCGTCGGACTCGCCCAAGCCGTAAATGCAACTGACGGACGAGACGACGATCACATCCTTGCGCGCGATGAGCGCGTTTGTCGCGGCGAGCCGGTAGCGTTCGATCTCCTCGTTGATGGACGCATCCTTCTCAATGTAGGTGTCCGTCTGCGGAATGTATGCCTCGGGCTGATAGTAGTCGTAGTACGAGATGAAATACTCGACCGCATTCTCGGGAAAGAATTCGCGCAGTTCCGAAAAGAGCTGGGCGGCGAGCGTCTTGTTGTGGGAGAGAATCAGGGTCGGACGGTTCCACTTGGCGATGAGGTTCGCCATCGTGAACGTCTTGCCCGACCCCGTCACGCCCTGGAGGATGAGACGGTTGTCCCCCTTCTTCAATCCCTCGTACAGGGCGTTGATCGCCTCCGGCTGGTCACCGGTCGGCTTGAACTTGGACTGCAGCTTGAACAGACGTTCGGACATGGCTACAGGATCGTGGACGGTCAGCGGTTGACGAGTGCCTCGATGTCGCGGCGTGCGGCGGACGGATCGAACGCGCCCTTCAGCGCCTTGTCGAAGCTGTACTTCCGGTTGAGGTCCTGGAGCTTCGCCTTGACCGTGTCGTCGCCATCCTGCAAGATCCGCGCCTTTTCGGCCGCGACGATCCCGGCGCGAAGCGCGATGAGGCGGGCGGACGGACTGCCGTCGGGATAGACGAGGAACGTGTCCCCCGGCGCCCAGTTGCCGAACGCGGCGTCGATGTACGGATCCTCCGGCCACGAGTTGGCGGCCCAGCGGAGGAATCCGTCGAAGCCCGAGAGCGCGGGATACGCGCCGAGCCAGAACGCCTCGTCGTTCTCGCTCGTCATGAACGTGTTCGGTTTCGCGGGCGCGCAGCAGACGTAGAAGGTCGTCTTGTAGCCCTGCTCGCGACGAACCGACAGCTCCTGTAGGTACTCCGGCGAGACATCTTGCAGGACCTGGCTGTAGGCGTCGATCGTGATACCCTTGAAGTCGGAAGGCTTGCGGTTGCCGGCGAGCGAGATCTTGAGTCCGGGCGCCTTCTGCTGGATGAAGTGCGCAATGTAGCGGAGGTCCTCCGGCGAGCGCTCGTCCATGGCGATGTAGGTGTGCGCAAACCAGCCCTTCTCCTTCAGGTGCTTCGCGAAGTCGACGAGGAAATCGCCCCAGTAGTCGTCGAAGACGGGCGTCCCGGGCTTGGCGACTGCGCGCTGGGTCTCGCCCTTCTCGTCCTGCCAGCGGACCACATAACCCCACGGACACATCGTGTAGCATGCGATGTCAGGTCCGATCCCACAGCTCCGTCCGAACGCGACGTACTTGTCGAAGACGGTGTAGTCGAAGACCCATGTACCGTCCGCCTTCTTCACACGACCAATCATCGAATGGTACGCGTCATAGCACTGGTGATTCCAGGGCAGGTCAAGGAGGGTCGTCGTCAGCACCTTCTGTCCGCACGCCGCCAGCGTCTTCATCACGTCCGCCATGTCCTCGAAATGATCTTCCGAAAACGGCTCTGCGCAGAAATAGCGCGCCGTCGCCCAGGGATGTTGCCAGAGGTCGAGATAGTAGTGCCACTCGGCGGGCGGCGGGAGGACGCGGTCGAGGACGCGCACCTCGAGCGGACCGACGGCATACGTGCCGGGCTTCGCAGTCACGGCAGCGTCGATCTGGCAGAGGGCGCTTCTGCGGGTGGCGGCGAGGCAAGGCCCCCCGGATGTGGAGTGACACGGTTCGCCGATCCAGTCATAGCGGAATCCGAGCTGCGCCCCGTGGAGACGCGTCGTATAGGGGATCGCCCTCACGTCCAGAAGCTTCAGCGCGACGCCGTCGATGCGGTTGGTCAGTCCGCGATCGTCATCTTCTTCCGCTTCCAATTCGCCGACCAGGTTGTCCGGCACCTGGACGTAGGCCGTTTCCCCGCGCCAGACGGTGGCGGTAAAAGTCGGACCTTCATACGCACAGGCGGAAAACGCCAGCAGAGCCGCAAACGGGGCAAGGAGCGAACAGTTCATGATTTATATCCTTTCATGGGTTTGAAAACGAACGCACTGACAAGGGCCGTCAGAGGAGCCACCAGGACGAGCCCGAGGCTACCGACCATCGTCTTGACGACTTCTGCAGCGACAAGCGGGGTGTTGAGGAAGACGGACGGGGGCTTGCCTTCGGCGGCGAAGACCATAAGAAGCGTGAGGTACCCGCCGGAATAGGCGAGGAGCAGGGTCGTCGTCATCGTGCCGACGACGGAACGTCCAATGCGGATGCCGGATCCGAGGAGCTTGCGGAAACCGAGCGTCGGATTGTGACGGCTCACCTCTTCGATGCCGGCGGCGATGTCCATCGCAAGGTCCATGACCGCGCCTGACGAGGCGAGGATCATCGCCCCGACGAAGATGTCCTGCAGGTCGACGTTCGGCGCGCCCGAATAGAGGAGCTGCTGGGCGAACGGCATGGTCGCGCCGTTGATGTGGAGGACGCGGGCCGCAAATCCTGCGAGCAGGAGCGAGGTCGCGACGCCGCCCATCGACCCGAGGAACGCGGCGAGCCCCTTCCGCGAGATGCCGGCCACCAGGAAGAGGATTGCGGCGGTGAGAACGAGCACGGTGACGAACGCGGCGACGGACGCGCTGTTGCCGGCGAGCGCGTAGGGAATCATGAGCTTCCAGATCGCGAGGCAGCTGAAGAAGAACGTAAAGAGGGCGCGCAGACCGGTGAAGCCGCCGAAGACGAGCAGAATGACGGCAAAGGTGCCGAAGAGTGCCGTCAGCCAGCCGATCCGCCAGTGGTCCCTAGCCTCAAGCGTAACCGGGATTCCGTCCTCGGAGTCCCCTTCGCCGCCGTGGACAACGGCCAGCGCCGTATCGCCGGGCACGAACTTCTTGTCGAGTTCCAGCTGGGCACGGAGCTCGTTGAAGGCAACGGCCTCTTCGCCGGTGGCGCGGACGACCGTCAGCTCCTGAGTGCCGAACTCGACGCGTCCGTGCGTCATGATGCGCGAATCGTCCACGTCCTTGACGGTCACGATTTCGGTCACGAGCCCGGGCTCGTCGACGAGGGGCCTGGGCGGGGGCGCCTGCCACAGCCACCAGGTCGCGACGGCCAGCGCGAGGATGACGAAGAGGTCGAGGACGCGCGGCCAATGGCGCAACGCAAGGCGCCACAAGGCGCGTGAGGCTTCGGCAAGAAGGCGTCCGGCCAGGGCCAGACGCCAACGCGCGATATGAAGGAAACGCCTTATGCTCTCGCCGGACATCATCAGCGGTAGAAGCTCTTGATCGTCTTGGAGATGTCGGTGTTCTCGATGAAGCCGCAGAATTGGTCGGCGCAACAGCCTTTGGCCGTCGTCAGGACGGGCATCGCCGTGTGCGCGCCGGAGCTCCAGCCGATGCCGCACTTGTGGGAAAGGACGAGACGGCAGGCTCCGCCGAGCAGATAGCGCTTCTCGCCGTCGTACTTCGCATTCTCCTCGACCTTGGACTGATGAAACGCGACATCATGATCGAAGGCTGCCTGGATTTCGGCGATTTCTGCCGTATGCAGACGCATCGGATCACGCTCGTCGACGCCGGGACCGCGGAACTTGAATCCGAACGCCTCCTTCAACAAGGGCTTGATGTCATCAAAGGCCAACTTGGGATTCTGCTTGAAAAGTTCCATGACCTTGGCTTCGAACTTGCCGACACTCATCGTCTGGTTGGCGAGGCGATCCATATAGAGCGCATAGCCCGTGCCGGCGAAGCCCATCGACATGCCGCCCGTCTCGTGGTCGCCCGTGACGATCACGAGCGTCTCTTTCGGATGCTTGTCCAGGAACGCCAGGGCGACCTTGACGGCCTCGTCAAGGGCAAGGACGTCGCGAAGGTTCGTCGCCGCGTCATTGGCGTGGCCTGCCCAGTCAATGCGCCCGCCCTCGGCCATCAGGAAGAAACCCTGGGGACCGTCCAGCATTTCGATCGCCTTGCCGACGATTTCGGCGAGGGTCGGCTGATTGAGGTCGGGCGTCGCGTCGATGGTCGTCTCGAGGGGGCCGTTCGTGAAGCGGGTCATGACCTTGCCGTCGGACGGCTTGAGCGCCATGAACTCGTCTTTCGTCCGGACGATGCGATACCCCTTCTTGGCGACATAGTCATAGGCGTCGCCGTATTTCGCATAATCCTTGTTCTTCTTCGCATTCGGCTGCTGGTCGAGTCCGCCGCCGGCAAAGAAGTCAAAGCCGGAGTTCGCGAGGTCCAGCGCGATGCCGTAGAGCTCGCCGCGATCCTTGCGATGGGCGTAGAAACCGCCGGGGGTTGCATGGGTGATCGTGACCGTGGACACGATGCCGACCTTCTTGCCGGCCTTCTTGGCGACCTCCGCGCAGGACTCGGCGGGCTTCGCCTTTGCGTCGACCCCTATCGCGTGATTGTAGGTCTTCACGCCGCAGGCGATGGCCGTCGCCGCCGCAGCGGAATCCGTCACCAGCGAGTTGGCCGAGCACGTGCGCGTCGTCGCCTGGTACGGAAGCGTGTTCATCGCCAACGAACCGTTGCCGACCTTGCGCGAGAACTCTTCGGCGATCATACGCTGCGGCGTCGACATGCCGTCGCCGATAAACAGGAAGACATATTTCGGAGTCGCGGCAAAGGCACCGAGTGCCATGGCCAGAGAAGCGACAAGAACTAATCTTTTCATGACGCCTATTATATCAAAAACGGCGCATCAGTACGAGCGATCTGTCTTTCTCTCAAGATAGTTGAGGAGCGCCCTGCGGAGGACGAGGAACCCGCCTGGCGTCGGATAGTTGCCCGTGAAATACCAGTCGCCAGAAGTCTTGGGACAGGCCGCATGAAGGTTCTCGACCGTCTGATAAACGACCTCGACTTTGGCCTTGAGCCCTTTCGGGACGAGAAGCCGCGTGATTTCCGCCGCGTGTTCCTCCACCGTGAAGCGTCCGTAAAGGCGCTCGAGCGGATTGCGGTCGTCCGACATCATCGCCTCGCGGAGGATTTTCTCCGCTCCGTCCCCAAGCAGGTTGACGAGCGCGCGGAAAGCGACGAGTTCGCCGAGCGTGGACATGTCGATGCCGTAGCAATCGGGATAGCGGATCGGGGGCGCGGACGAGACGACGACGATTTTCTTCGGGGCGAGCCGGTCGAGCATCGGCAGAATCGCGTTCTTCATCGTGTTGCCGCGGACAATCGAGTCGTCGAGGACGACGAGCGTATCCTTCCCCTCGCGGACGAGTCCGTACGTGACGTCATAGATGTGTTTGTAGAATTCCTTGCGTGCTGCGGCGTCCGCAATGAACGTGCGGAACTTCGCATCCTTCACCGCGACCTGTCCGAACCGGACGTGCTTGCCCTGCCTGAGGCCCTCCTCGTACATCCGCTCGACGAGTCCGTGGAAGCTCACCTGCGCCGAATTGGGAATGTAGCTAAAGAACGTGTCGTCGATGTCCGCTTCCGCCGCCGCCATGATCTGCGGAACGAGCGCGGCACCGAGGGCCTTGCGTTCGGCGTGGATCTCCGCATCGTTCGCCCGGGAGAAATAGATGCGCTCGAAGACGCAGGAGCGCTTCTCGCCCGGCGTCAGGCAGTCGCGGAACTCCGCCGTGCCGTCCGACTCGATGACCAGAACCTGTCCCGGCGGGAGCTCCTTCACTTCGTCATAGGCACAGTCGAACGCGGCCTGGATGGCGGGACGTTCGCTCGCGACGACGACGACCTCGTCGGTGATGTAGGAGAAGCCGGGTCGGATACCGTGCGGATCGCGGATGGCGAAAGCCGTACCCGAGGCCGTCGAACCGATCAGCGTGAACGCGCCGTCCGCCCCCGTCAGCGCCTCCTTGAGCGCCACCTCGATCGGCTTGCCGTGCTTCAGATTGTGCGCGACGAGCTCCGTCATCAGGTAGCCGTCGGCCTTGCAGGACGGTAAGAAGCCGAGCCCGCGGTATTCCTCGAAGAGCTCGTGCGTGTTCGTCAGGTTGAAGTTGCCCGCGAGGAGAAGCGTCCGCTCAAGCGTCGAGGCGACATGCACAAACGGATGGCAGAAGTTAAGATCCTGGCGTCCGAACGTCGCATAGCGGAGATGGCCGAGGAAGATGGTTTCGTCCGAGGCGAGCGGACGCTTGGCAATCTGTCCGAGGAGGTCCGTCAGCGGCTGGGCGGCAATGGACTTCAGCACGCGGTACGGCGGAGTTCCCGGCTCGGGCTGCAGCCGCAGCATCGCCGCGCCTGCGCCGTCCTGTCCGCGGTTGTGCTGTTTCTCAAGAAGAAGCGACAGCTTCATGCCGCCGAAGTCGCTCGTTCCGTATTTGTCACGGTAGAAAGAAGCCCCTTTGCGCAGCCTGAGCAGCGCAACCCCGCATTCGTGCTTAATCGCGTCGGACATAAGTGCCCCTATCGTAGCACCAGCTATGCCAAGACGTCAGAGGCCCTTGGAAAGGACCAGCATTACAGATCATGAAAGTCGAGGCTCAATCGTTGTTCAAAAATTGACGTACTCGGTCAATCAAGCATCCCGATGAAGAAAATCTCGATGTCACCTTCCGCGTTCGTGAGGGTCAAAATCGGACCGCCGCAAGACTGATCATAACGCACTTCGCAATCATAATAGTCCGTGTCGCAGAAATACTTGAAGAACTCAATCAGTTTCTTCTTGTATACAGCCATAATCTCGCACGAACGAACCATGACCATGCTCG
The DNA here is from genome assembly GCA_945947925.1 of uncultured Verrucomicrobiota bacterium. Classification (GTDB taxonomy): domain Bacteria; phylum Verrucomicrobiota; class Kiritimatiellia; order RFP12; family UBA1067; genus UBA1067. The sequence continues at coordinate 5,107 of CAMEZU010000004.1, read as the reverse complement.
GACACTGGACAAACGTCTTCTCGCCCTGCATTTGCGAGTTCTGAAGAATTACGACCTCTTCTTCCTTCAGGACGTGAGCGCAGAACTTTTCAAAATACGGACGGAACACGCCATTGAGAACACGCTCCGCATCCTTTTCGGCAGTGCCGTCTTTCATAATGGCAATCCTTGTAATCCACTTCGGATGTGGGCAGACCCATGCGCCCTTCGTATCATCTTCAGTCGCCGTCACCCCTTCAGGCGCCCAATTCGGATTTCGCCGTTCTTCAGCCGCGCGTTCCGCCGCGACAGCACTCGCTCCACAGCACTTCTTGAACTTCTTTCCGCTACCGCAAGGACACGGCGCATTCCGAGATATCTTCTGCGAATCACTTATGATGTCATTCATATTATCTGCTCCACTTCTTTACTTTGTATCTGCAATACGTCCAGACCCACCCTGCTCGCGGTCAATCTCGTTCAGAATGGCGACGAGATTCCGACGCATCTTACCCTCCGTGCGCAGGTCGTTCAAGAGCCGCAGCCATTCGTCGCTGCACCCAAGGCGCTCCATCAAAGGACGCATCTTGCGCAACGCAACGCCAATCTTCTGATAGCAATGACGATCAGTTCGCCCTCGATTGGTAGCTACGCGCCACTGCCAGAACTTCAAGGCAAGCTCCGGCTCGTCGTCGCCAATCGCCGCGACAACATCCTCATTGCGGTCGTCGCCCCATCCATATGATTCACTGAACTCAAGCCCATTCCGCGTCAGTTTGCGATACCATTTGACAACATCGTCCTTCCGCTTTTCATAAAGGGCAAGGTCGGTCAGAATGTCGACTCGTGGGAACGCAAATTCCTCTTTCGCAGTCATCTCCATCTGCGCGAGAGGCCAATTCTTCTCCTCTTCTATTTTCGCTCCGGTTTCGTAATGCCGCAAGATGAAGTCGTGAACTCGCTTCCACACGCCCATCGCGTCACAGAGATCATGAAGCTTATCGTAAGCAATCGGGTGTCGAGACGCCAGAAACTCGTCGAATGCCTGTGCGGCTATCACCTTGGGATCTTTCGTCTCAGACGCCATCTTGCGCAATAGATCCCGTAACTCATACGTTGGGATCATGTGGTCACCCTTGGCAATCCCCTTCCGGCAAATCGCGGCGGCTTCCTCACGACGATCGTGGCACAAAAGCATTTCCGCTAATCGCGGATAAAGCTGCGGACAAACGTCCAGCGCATCCGTCATCATCGTCACCGCTCGATCAAACTGCCCCGTATGCTCCAGTCCCGCAACCACATCTTTAAGCGCCTTTTCCAGATAATACCGATGCGTCTTGTCCGTCTTTTCATACTTCGCCATCTGGTAGGCGCAAACGCGCACCCAGTCTGCCTTCGACGCCTTTAGCGACGTTCTCCAGGACGCCTTCATGTCATGAAGGATGCAATAGTCGTCCTTTTCAAGAAGCCGCTCCTCCCATTTGATCTTTTCAAGGGCGTCCATATCGCCTTTAGACATGACGCACCTGACGACGACATCCATGCATTCGGAAACCTGAGAGGAGATCTCGCCTTCATCACGTGATTCAGAAGCTTGCCTGTTCCCTCTTTTCTTAAGCTTCTCCCCGAGTTCCATCAGTTCCTTCCACGCACCCTGCTCATCACGGATCTTGAAATACTCAAGAACGGATGAATAGTCCGGGACTTCATCATACCCGTCTCGATCCCACGGATCGTAACGATCAGCCGTCGCCACCGAAATCGCTTGCCGTGCCTCATGCACAATGTCCTTTATTTTCGGCTTCTTCGCCTTCTTCATCTTTCGCAACTCGGCCTCAATGTCAAGCTTCAACTGAACGAATGCTCGTACCTCGGGAACCTTTTCCAACAATTCGGAAACTAACGCCCGCAATCCGGCGTCATCACGGCCAAAGACATAGTTTGCAACAGGATCGGCTGTCTGCTTCTTCAGTTCTGCATCCTCCCGAGAAGCAATTCCCTCGTCAACATCACACGCATCATTGCAGGGAACGTAGGAAAGCTCTTCCTCCGCAGTCCGCCAGCGAACGGACTTCATGTTCGCCTCGTCAATTTTGCCGCCGCCTTTCAGCAGTTTCGCCGCAACAAGCGCAAGGGCGACAGTGTGCTTGCACCGCCGCCCGACGGGACAAGTGCAGACACCTTGCAACTCGCCCTTGCCGTCCACAGCCAACTTCGTGTAATAGTCATCACTTCCATGCACCTCGGACACGACACTGCCGTCCACAAAAGCTGCCGGCGTCTCGACTTCGTTCAGATAACCCTTGCCGCGCTCGACCGACTTCGGATCCGACCACTCCCGCAGTCCCTCCCAAGTCATCGAAAGCAACTCCTCCTTCAGCCGCTCGTCGATCATCTCATCACCTGTCCTTCCCACAGCATTTCTTGAACTTCTTGCCGCTGCCGCACGGGCACGGGTCGTTACGCCCGACGTTCTTGAACATCTTCTCCTTTTCGGCTTCCGCAACACGCTCTTCTCGCGCCTTAATCGAAGTTCCGACTTCTTCACGGAGTTTCTTCGTCAGTTCTTCAAGTGACGGGCCATTGAGGAACGCAGCGCGTCTGGTCGGATCGTCATACCCCCACTCGGAAATCCGCCAGTCGGTGTCATCAGTAATCTCGTCTTCAGATTCGATCTTACAGTTCTTTAGCAACTCGGTAAACTCCTCCAATCCGCCGACACCGCCGATATCCTCCATCGCGTTCGTCCCCACCGTCTCCACGCAGGCGATCTCATCGTCTTTGCTGTCCGCCATGCGCGAGACAACAATCTCCCAACCATCGCCGTAATCATAGGAGTAAAGAAGTTTTTCCTTACTGTCAACAAGAACGTCTTCGATGCAGTACTCTCTTGGATCAAGCACCCCGCGCATATCCATGTTAAGTGGCCCGCCGAACGGATCACAACCCGTGTCCCACTCCTTGCCAGCCTTGTTGCGGAAATTCCAGAGGTGATCATGCTCGAAACCGAACATCGCCTGAATGATGTAGTTGAGATCCACAAGGTTCAGCCCTTGGGGAACCGTAACCACGCGCTTGATCTTCGTCCACTTCAGTTCCAATTTCAACTTAATTGCCATGATTCGGCTTTCTCTTTCTTCAAGCGCAAACGCCCATCTTCAGTTTAATTCTAAACCACCGCTTAAATTAGTCCATTCCGCTACCCTACGATTACACTATGGCTTTCAGCCAAAATCTCCTCGACCAGGTATCGAACGCTCATACAGTGCATGTCTGATACGCCATCGCGCATCAAGCGATAGGTCATCGAGAAATAAAATCGTCTCAACGCCTCGTCCAACGGACACTTAAGCTCAACCGCCAGATCCTCAATGACGCGGGCGAACTTCATTCGAAGCAAATTGCGATTCGCGGTCATACGTTTTCACTCCCGATGTACTTCAAGGCCGCCAATGCCGCCGCCGTACGAAAGCAGACTTGCAGATTCGGCTTCTCATACCGCAGTTTGGCTATGGTCTGTTCCCGCGTGGCAAAGCCGTCAAAAAACGCTTCGAGCGTGTCGAAGACCTTATCATTGGCCACGCCTCCAATGACGATATCCCAATCCGTCTGATCCTTCTCTCCGCGACATTCTACAATGAAATCCAGCCACGCATCCGAATATTCATCAAAACGCAGGACCTTAAGATTCGCCGCCGCGTTCTCGTCAAACGCATAGCGGGAAACAACCGCACTCCCCCAACGATGGCGACGCTTCTCGCACCAATTGGCGGCTTGTTTCAGAATTGGAGTCGTGTAGAATCCCGCCCCGAAATCCACCGCCTTACGCGAGTGAACGAGATCTGGCGTCTCTATCGCCTGCCCGCTCCCATGATAGACAATCATATCGTCACTCCTCTCTCCTGCATCACCTCAAGAATGTCATTTACAATGTAATCCCGTCCCTGTGTATGCAGCGGCTCATAGCATGGCACGATGTACTGATTGAGGATGTCGCCTTTTCCAGTCAAGGCGCGATACACCTCATCGGACGGCTTGCCGAGCCGCGCCGCAACATTCTCAATGCAGAACACTGCGAACTCCAGTTCCCGTTCGTTCTCAATGGCCTTTCTCGAACCTTTCATCTCAATCATAACTTTCGTTCATATTGTACCATTCCACCATCCCCGTTCAAGAACGCACACAGCGTCCGGCAGACCTCGCCGCGCTGGCCTGTTGTTTCCTTAAATTCCAGACGGTTTCTTTCGCCTCCCACAATCAGTTCTTTCAGTTCATCAAGTGCCATAAACATCATCTCTCCTCAGACTCCTACATTAACCACGCCATCAAGTTAGTCCATCTTGAACGCAAAGCTGCCACCATAAATTACTGGCATACTACGCATCCCACAACCGACTGCCATAAATTTCATACATATCTTCAAAAGTCCTTGGAGAATAATCGTTGTAATCGTCATAATGATCTACATAGTTATGACGGCGTAGCGGTTTCTTTCCCATAATGATTCCTATCAACGTTGCAATTGAATAGTCAGCATCTTGGTACTTTACACAAGCATCGACATATTGCTCGCGCTTGACACCAAGTTGATCAAGAAGAGTTGAAAGCACGACGTCTTTTTTTTCATATTGGATAGTCTTACCCCAATAATAACTACGTTTCAGGTCTGGTAGCGCACCTTTACCTACAAACCAAAATGCATCCCCCTCATAATGTAACACACAATCCCGAGAACATCCTCCCAGGCACCCTTCCTCAAGGACCCGGAGATTTAACGGCAGATCAATCCCTGCCATTGCCACACACCCAAAGAATATCTTGCGAGGAAGGCAACTACACTTGACTTTTTTATCGGGGTTGGTATTGGCGAACTCAATGTGAACAGTTTCAAGCGCAGTACATCCCTCAAATGCTGCCTCACCCAAATGAACGCCGGAACCAAAGCCCATAGCAATACAATTCATAGCAAGGTGCTTCAGACTCGTACATTCTCTAAATGATTCTGCTCCGACATCACCGTTAATAGTTCCAATTTCTGCGAGTGCCGTGCAGGATTGAAAACATCTATCGCCGATGCTACATCTATTACCACCAAATGTAACTCTTTTTAGATTAACGCATCCATCGA
>CAMEZU010000003.1 GCA_945947925.1 uncultured Verrucomicrobiota bacterium | reverse complement strand
AGATCTGCTGAGTGATGCCGCCCGCTTCGCCTGCCGCGACGTGCTCCTTGCGGATCCAGTCCATGAGCGTCGTCTTGCCGTGGTCGACGTGACCGAGGAACGTGACCACCGGGGCGCGCGGCTTGAGCGTCTCGGGCGCATCCTCGGGGATGAGGTCGTCCGCATCGATCGCCTTCAGGACCGGCTTCGCCGCCGCCTTGTCACGCGCATGCTCGACCGTCACCTTGAAACCGTACTTCTCCGCGATCTTCGTCGCCACGTCCGGCTCGACGCGCTGGTTGATGGAAAGGAGAATCTTAAGCGCCATGAGGTCCGCAATGAGGCGGTTCGGCTTGATGTTCAGCTTCGCCGCAAGGTCCTTCACCACGACGGCGCCGCGAATCGAGATCTCCTTCGCCTCCTCGTTGACCGAGATGCGGCCCCCAGGCTGCACCGAAGTGGCCGCACCCGCGGGACGCGCCAGGCGCTTGTCGAAGGACTTCTGCCCCTCGCGCCCCTTCTTGCCCTTGCGCGAACCGTCGTCGTCGTACTCCTCCACCTTCGGAGGACGGACCTTCGGCTGGGCCGCAACCGTGATCTTGATGCCGCCCGTCGGCGCCGCCGGCTGCAGCGGCTTGAAGCCCGCCGACGTCAGGCCGACCTTGATCGCCGGCTGCGGATTCACCGTGACCCGCGGCTTCACGCCGGGCGCCATGCGAATCGCCGGCTTCTGCGGCGCCACGGAAATCGTGATCTTCGGCGCCGCGGGCGTCACCGTCGGCTTCAACGGATTGATGGAAATCGGCGCCAGCTTGACCGGCTCCGCAGGCTTCGGCGCGGGCGCGGCCTTGACTTCGGCCTTCGGCTCCGCCTTCGTAACGACCTTCGTATCGACCTTCCGTCCCTCGGCCGCCGCCTTGGCCGTCGCCAGGTGGCGCGCCAGGGCGTCGCGGTCGGACGCCAGGCCGTCACGGCGAATCGCCGCCGCCTTCTCGCGCTTCGCCGCCCGGCTCGTCGCGACGTCGCGCTTGCCGAGCTTCGCCACCGCCAGTTTCAGGGCCGCCAGTTCGCCGTCGTCGATCGTGCTGATCGCATTCGTCACCTCGGCACCACAGCTCTCGGCCGCCTTGATGACGTCCGCGCTGGTCACGCCAGCTTCCTTCGCAAGTTCGTATACTCTCATACCAAAAATCCCCTGAAACTTACCGGATGACTCAACCCTCGACCACGTCTTCGCCGCGCGTCAGCGCCGCCACGGCCTGAGCCGCCGCGTAGACGCCCTTCGCCGTCACCTCGTCAAGGCCCGTCGACGCGATGAAGCTTGCCTCGTCCTCCTCGACGATGCCGTCGATTGTAAGGAAGCCCGCGTCGGCGATCTGCGTCGCGACCTTCGAGGAGATGGAGAACGTCTCCGCCAGGTCCTTGATCGCCGCCGCCTTCTGGTCTTCGAACGAGGCCGTCGCCATCGACTTGCGGATCTCGACGTGCCAGCCCGTGAGCTTCGTCGTCAGGCGGACGTTCTGACCGCGCTTGCCGATCGCGAGCGAATACTGGTCGGGCGCCGCCACGACGTGCACCGTGTTCGGCTGCACCGGATCGACCTCGATCGACTCGAGCTTCGCCGGCGCCAGCGCCTGCGCGACGTACTGGCGGATGTCCTCGTTCCAGCGGACGATGTCGATCTTCTCGCCGGAAAGCTCGTTGACGATCGCCCGCACGCGGCTGCCGCGCTGGCCCACGCACGCGCCGACCGGATCGACGTTCTCGTTCGACGTGCGGACCGCCAGCTTCGCGCGGTAGCCCGGGTCGCGGCTCACACCCATGATCTCGACGACGCCGTCGGAAATTTCGCTCACCTCGAGGCGGAAGAGCGCCTCGACGAACTTGCCGCTCGCACGGCTCAGGATCACGCTCGGGCCCTTCGCGTCCGTGTCGACGCGCAGGATGATCGCCCGCACCGTGTCGCCGACCTGAAACTCCTCCGTCGGGATGCGCTCCTTGCCCGGCAGGATCATCTCCGTCTTGCCGACCGTGACGTACGTGTCGCGGTGCGAGACTGCCGAGACCGTGCCCGAGACGATGTCGCCCACGCGGTCCTTGTACTCGGAGACCGTGTTCGTGCGCTCGGCCTCGCGAATCTTCTGCATGATCACTTGGCGCGATGTCTGCGCCGCGATGCGCCCGAGACGCGCCGCCGGCATCTCCACCTCAACCGTGTCGCCCTCGTGCACGGGATTGCCGTGGTTGAAGCGCGCCGCCGCCGCCAGCGGGATGAAGCCGGGCCCCGTCTCCTCGTTCGAGCACACGAGCGTGTCGTAGACGTGGAGCGAAAGGTCCTTGCGGTCGATGACCACGCGCAGGTCGTTCGTGACGTCGCGGTTCTTGCGGGCCGCCTGGCTGATCGCCTGCTCGATCGCCGTCAGGACGATCTCCCGGCTCACGCCGCGCTCGGACTCGATATGCTGAACCACCGCCAGCAGCTGACTGTTCATCGCCATTTTTCGCTCCTTTTCCTGTCAAAAATCAAAACATACCTAGCGGTCCGACCCTTGGGATCGCCGAGATAACCTGGATATTTTAGCAAAAATGCGGGATGGAAATCAATAGCGGAAGGGAAACAATGAAAAAAGAGAAGCCGCACCCGAAGGCATGACTTCCCTTTTCGCTTGCACAAGGCGCTCGGTTAGTTGAGCTCCATGCGACCGCGACGCGAACGGTTGCGGATGCGGGCGCGCTGGGATTTCTTGCGCGCCTTGACGCACGGCTTCTCGAAGTAGCGCGTATCGCGGATCGTCTTGAGGAGACCCTCCTTGTCGAGAATCTTCTTCATGCGCTTGAGACCGCGCTCGACGGACTCGCCCTTCTTGAGCTTCAGCACGATTGCCATATCACTTCACCTCCTTCGCCGGCTCTTCAGCTGCGGGGGCCGGAGCGGCCTCGCCGGCCGTGACCCACTGCAGGATGCACATCTCGGCCGCGTCACCCTTGCGGGCGCCGAGCTTCACGATGCGCGTGTAACCGCCCTGGCGATCCTTCATCGCCGGAGCGATCTCCGCGAAGAGCTTCTGGACGGCCGCCGGCTGAACGAGGCGGCTTGCGGCGAGACGACGGGCTGCGAGATCGCCCTTCTTGGCGATCGTGACCATCTTCTCGGCGTCCTTGCGCGCTTCCTTCGCCTTCGGGAGGGTCGTCTTGATCGACTCCGCGAGGATAAGGTTGGTGACCAGGCTCTTCATGAGCATCTTGCGATGCTCCATGGAGCGGCCGAACTTCTTCATGACTCTCTGATGACGCATTGTCTAAACTCCAGTCTTACTTCTTGCTATCCAGCAGGTCGGCGTCGAACTTGTAGCCGAGCGAGAGGCCAAGCTGAACGAGTTTCGCCTTGATTTCGGTGAGCGACTTCTTGCCGAAGTTGCGGTACTTGAGCATGTCCGCCTCAGTCTTCGACGCGAGTTCGCCGACGGAGGAGATGTTCGCGTTGTTGAGGCAGTTCGCCGCACGGACGCTGAGCTCGATCTCGTTCACGGACATGTTCAGGAGCTTGCGGAGGCGTTCGCGCTCGTCGGCGTCCTTCTTTTCCGTGTCCTCGAATTCGAGGGTTTCCTCACCCGCATAGTCGACGAAGACGTCGAGGTGGTGGCGAAGAACCGCAGCGGCGGTCTTGAGCGCCGCCTCGGGCTCGACACGGCCGTCCGTCCAAACGTCAAGGATGAGCTTCTCGTAGTCGGTGCGCTGACCGACGCGGGTGTTCTCGACGAGGAAGTTGACGCGCGTCACCGGCGAGAAGATCGCGTCGATCGCAATCTTGCCGATCTCCTGGTCGGGCTTCTTCATGCCTTCGGCAAGGCAGAAGCCGCGGCCGGTGCGGATGTCGCACTCCATGTCAAGCGTACCGCCGACGTCGAGGGTGCAGATCTCCTGACGGGGATTGAGCACCTGGACGTTGTTGGCGGCTGCGAAGTCGCCCGCCGTCACCGTGCAGGGGCCCTCGGCCTTGAGGGTGATCGTCTGCACGTCACGCGAGAAAGTCTTGAGCTGAACACGCTTCAGATTCAGGATGATGTCGGTGACATCCTCCGCGCAGCCCGGGATGGTCGAGAACTCGTGGTTCACGCCCTTGATCTTCACGGACGTGATCGCCGCGCCTTCGATCGAAGACAGAAGGACGCGACGAAGCGAGTTGCCGATCGTCCGAGCGTAACCGATCTCGAAAGGTTCCGCGGTGAAACGAGTGTACGTCGCGGTAGCCGTCGACTCGTCCTTCTGGACAGCCTTCGGCATTTCGATTCGGCTCAAACGGATAGGCATTGTTTACCTCCCTTGAAAGTTAATGACTGAAGCGGGATTAACGAGAGTACAATTCGACGATCGCCTGCTCGTTGATGTTCTCCGGGATTTCCGCGCGCTCAGGGACCTGAACGAACGTGCCCGTCATCGTCGTCGCATCCCACGTCAGCCACGCGCCCGAGACGGGGCGATGCTCGAGGGAGCTCGTGATCGCGATCATCTGGCGGTCCTTCTCGCGGACGCCGACGGTCTGACCGGCCTTGACGATGTAGGACGGGATGTTGAGGACCTTGCCGTCCACCACGATGTGCTTGTGCGTCACCAGCTGACGGGCCGCCGAACGCGTCGGCGCGATGCCGAGGCGGTAGACGACGTTGTCGAGGCGGGACTCGCACATCTGGAGGAGGATGTCGCCCGTCTTGCCTTCCTTCGCCTTCGCACGGGCGAAGAAGAGACGGAACTGACCCTCGCGCATGCCGTAGATGTACTTGGCCTTCTGCTTCTCGAGCAGCTGCTGACCGTACTCGGAAACCTTGCGCTTGCGCTTCGCACCGTGCTGGCCCGGAGGCGTGGAACGCTTGATTTCCTTTTCACGACCGAAGATCGGCTCGCCGAAACGACGCGAGATCTTGGACTTGGAACCAGTATAACGAGACATAGTTTAGACCCTCCTGCGCTTACGGGGACGGCAGCCATTGTGCGGGACCGGCGTGCAGTCCGTGATCATCGTGACGCGGATGCCCGCGGCCTGGATCGCACGAACCGCGCTCTCGCGGCCGGCGCCGGCGCCCTGCATCCGGACTTCGCACTCATGCATGCCCTTCGCAACGGCCGTGCGGGCCGCGTCCTGCGCGACCATCGTCGCGGCAAACGCGGTCGACTTGCGCGAACCCTTGAAGCCCGCCTTGCCGGCCGAGCTCCAGGAAATCACGCCGCCACGAGCGTCAGCGATCGAGACCTGGGTGTTGTTGAACGTGCTGCGGATGAACGCAATGCCGGCCGGAATGGACTTGCCGGAGCGCTTCTTCGCGGCGACTTCGCCTTCCGCCGCAGGCGCGGCGTCAGCGGCCGGGGCGGCCGGGGCGACTTCATTCTTGATTTCTTCTGCCATTTTAAGTTACCCCCTTAGCGACCGGCCTGCTTCGGCATGGCGATGGAGACGCGCTTGCCGCCCTTGCGGGTGCGGGCGTTCGTCTTCGTGCGCTGGCCACGGACCGGAAGGCCCTTCTTGTGACGGAGACCGCGGTAGGATCCGATCTGGATCAGACGGCGGATGTTCTGCGAAACCTCACGGCGGAGATCGCCCTCGACGCGGAAATGATCCTGGATGTACGTCGTGATCGCGTGAATCTCGTCCTGAGTGACGTCGTCCGCCTTCTTCATCGGATCGACCTTGCAAGCCGCCAAAACGTCATCAGCGCGTTTCGGCCCGATACCATGGATATAACGGAGGGCGAAGCGAATGTGCTTCTTTCCCGGAATATCCACACCCATCATTCTAGGCATAGTTGTTTTACCTCTTGTCTTTCTTAGCCCTGACGCTGCTTATGGCGCGGGTTGGTGCAGATCACGCGCACCACGCCCTTGCGGCGGATGATGCGGCAGTTCTCGCAAATGCGACGAACGGAACTACGTACTTTCATGTTTAGTTTACTCTTTTGAGTGGTCGAATGAAGACATATTGTATCATAAATGGCGGATATGGCGCAAGGGGTAAATTTGGGGAAGGTTGGAGGGTCGGAGGGGCGGAGGGTTAGAGCGAGATGCCCCTCTCCCTCAGCCTGTCCAGCGCCTGGGAGAGCCGTTCGCGCTTCTCCCGCGCCGCATCGGCGGGATCCGCGAAGAGCGTCGGTTCTCCGTCCTCGGGCGTTGCCTGGAAGTTGGCGACGCCGAAGCCGATGAGGCGCACGGTCCGCGGCTTTCCGTCGTCCGGCCACGCGCGGTCGAAAAGCGCGAGCGCCGCCGTCCGGAACGCGAAGTCGTCGCACGCCGGGTGCTCGAACGGAAGCTGGCGCGTGAAGGTGTTGAAGTCCGCGTCCCGGAACTTGAGCCGCGCCGTCCGCGCCCAGCGCGTCTCGCGCCGGAAGCGGTGGCCGACTTCGCCGACGAGTTCCAGGAGACGGCTCCGGACCGCCTCGCGGTCGTCGATGTCCTCGTCGAAGGTGTGCTCGCGCGAGACCGTCTTCTCCGCCTCCTCGTCCCGCGCCACCCGGTCGGACGAGCGCCCGAACGCGTCGTCGCAAAGACTCTCCGCCGCCGCCCCGCCCACGATCGCCGCGAGCTGCGCGACGCCGAGCCGCTGAATGTCGCGGCAAGTCACGATGCCGTAGGGACGGAGCGCCTCGACCATTTTCTTCCCAACGCCCCACAGGACCCCGATCGGTTTCGGCGCCAGGAACGCGGCGATTGCCCCGGGCTCGAACGGCATGAGGGTGAGTCCGTCCGGCTTCCGCTGCTCGCTCCCGATCTTCGCGAGAAGCCGGTTCGGCGCGATGCCGACCGAGCATGTTACGCCGCACGCCGCGCGGACCTCCGCCCGGAGCGCCTCCCCGAGCCGCTCCGCCGTCCCGTGCAGGTGGACCGTCCCCGTGATGTCCAGGAACGCCTCGTCGCAGGACACCGCCTCCACATACGGCGAATAGTGCGAAAACACCTCGAACGCCTTGTCCGAAAGCTCGTGATAGAAGGCCATGTCCGGCGGTGTGAAGATCGCGTGGGGACAGCGCTGGTAGGCCGTCCGGGACGGCATCGCCGAACGCACCCCGAACTTCCGCGCCTCGTAGGAGCATGTCGAGACGACGCCCCGCTCGTGCGGACCCGACCCCACGATGACCGGCTTTCCGCGCCACTCGGGGTGACGGGTCAGCTCCGCGGACGCGAAGAACGCGTCCATGTCGACGTGGAGGATCGTCCGCATCACTTCCGGAACTGCTCGAGCCAAGCGATTGCGAGCGCCGGCCAGGCGTCCGTCGGGAACCCATGACGGCGCACCCCGTACCCGTGCCCGCCGTGTCCGCCCTTGACGAATCCGTGCGTCTCCACCGCGACACCCGCCTCGCGCAGGGCCGTCGCATACGCGTACATCGTCTCGATGCGGCAGAAGTCGTCCTGGCTCTGCACGACGAACGCCGGCGGCGTCTCGGCGTCGACCGGATAGTCCGCCTGGCGGATCACCAGCCCCTTGTGCCCCTTCCAGACGTCGTTCGGGTCGTTCCGCTCCAGGAGATCCCACGGATAGATCGGCAGTTGGAAGTCGGGACGGCAGGACTCGGCGTCCACCGCGTCGGACGCGGGATACGCCGGCTCCTTGAAGTGCGTCGCCGTCCGGACCGTCAGGTTCGCGCCCGCCGAAAATCCCATGATGCCGACCGCTCCCGGGTCGACCTTGAATTCCGCCGCGTGCGCCCGCACCCAGCGGACCGCCCGCTGCGCGTCCGCCAGCGCTGCGTCGCGCCGGTTCGGCACGCGGTACTTGAGCACGAACGCCGCGATGCCGCGGTCCTTCAGCCAGTGCGCCACCTCCGTGCCCTCCAGGTCCCACGCGAGAATGCCGTAGCCGCCGCCCGGACAGATCACCACCGCCGGCGTCGGCTTCTCCGCCCCGGGCACCGCAACCGGCAGGATCTGCGGCACGCTGACGTCCCTCACGCGCACGACGTCGTCCGTCATCGGCTCGACCCCCTCGGGCTTCTCCGAGGCGACGTAAAACGGAATCTTCTCCTTCGGCCACAGGTCACGGGCCACATTCGGCGATCCAGACATGACTTCTCCACTGATCGTTGCCAGACACAACAGGACGGCGAGTCTCTTCATACGGTTTATGCTCCTTTCGGCGGTCAGAGGGCGGCGATGAGACGACGGCCCCACGCGCGGGCCTTGTCGAACTGGGCGAGCGAATAGCTCTCGTTCGGCGAATGGATGCGATCCTCGGGCTGGCCCCAGCCGACGAGAAGCGGCGCGGCGCCGGAAGCTTCGCGCAAGACGGAGACGACCGGAATCGAGGCGCCGTCCCACTGGAACACGGCGCCGCGCTCGTCCAGCTCCCCGAGCACGTGCGCCGCCAGCCGGAAGATCGGCGACGCAAGCGGCAGACGGAAACCGCCCGCACCGGGGTTGTACTCCTCGACGGACAGCTTCATCCCGCGCGGCGTATGGTCCTCGAGATGCTTGCGCACCGCGTCGAAGACGCCGCGCACGGACTGCCCCGGAACGAGACGCATCGAGATCTTGGCGAGGGCCTCGGACGGGATCACCGTCTTCGAGCCGGGGCCGCCGTAGCCGGCGTGAATGCCGTTGATCTCAATCGTCGGCTCGAAGGAATTCCGCTGGACGATCGTCTTGCCGCGCTGCCCGCCCACCGGCTCGCAGCCGATGTCCTCGGCATACGCCGCCTCGGTCGGCGCCGTTGCCTCCGCCGCGCGGCGCTCCTCCTCCGTCGGCGGCTCGATGCCGTCCCGGAACCCCGCGACCGCGATGGACCCGTCCGGATTGTGCAGCGAAGCGACGAGCTCGGCGATGGCCTGCGCCGGATTCGGGGCGATGCCGCCGTATTCGCCCGAGTGCAGGTCGCGCGAGGGACCCGACAGGCGGACCGTGAAATGGCTGACGCCGCGCAACCCCGCGACGATCGCAGGACGCAGACCCGCCGCCGCCCCCGTGTCGCAGACCGCGAGGATGTCCGCCGCCAGGCGCTTGCGCATCGTCGGCGCGAGCGCCATCAGCGCCTCGCTGCCCGACTCCTCCTGCCCCTCGAGCACGACCTTCAGCGTCGGCACCGGCCTGTCGCCGGCGGACGAAAGAGAGTCGCGGATGCCGCAGAGAAAGGCGAAGGACTGTCCCTTGTCGTCCTGCGCGCCGCGGCAGTAGACGCGACCGTCGATCTCCGTCGGCTCGAACGGCGGCGTCTTCCAGTCGGCGACCGGATCCACGGGCTGAACGTCATAGTGTCCGTAAACGAGCACCGTGGGCAGCCCCTCCGCGCCGGGACGCTCCGCGACAAGCACGGGCGGCGCCGCCTTGCCGTCCTTCACGGGCGGCATCACGAGCTCGCCCGTGAAGCCGAAGGACTCGAGCCAGCGCTTGAGCCACATCGCGCAGTTGACGCATTCCCTGAGCTTCAGCGGATCGGCCCCGACCGATTCAAACCTGAGCAGCTCGTAGTATTCCCGCCTGATGTTTTCTTCCATGGCCTTATTATTATCTCATTTCGGAGGGTTGAAGAAAAGGAAATGCTGCGGGATTCAGGCCCTGAAGAGAATCAGCCTGAGAGAGGACGAGGCCCGCAGCGAGACAAACAGCAGCGTCAGGCCCACGAGCAGCGCGCCGACGGCATACCCGAGGAAGGTCCGCCAGTACCCGCGCGACCCCGCCGCGCGGACCGCCTTCCCGAGCAGGACGACCAGGACGCCGACGGACAGCAGGATCGGCACGACCAGGCTCGCCATGAAATACGACGCCGGCTCGCCGTCCAGCGAACTGCCCACGAAGGCCTGCTCGACCAGCTTGTGGTTCAGGAGCGCGCAGAGCGAATTGACGACGATGCTGGGGATGAGCCCGAAATACCAGAAGCAGGCGTACAGCCGGCGGACGCCCAGCGCGCCCGCGATCTCGTCGCCGTCCAGTCCGTTCGCCGCGGCCTCGCGCACGACGGACGCCAGCGAACCGAAGCCGTCGCCCGCCTTCGCCGCAACGCACGCCCGCTTCGCCGCCTGCTCCTGAATGCGCCGGTTCATCCGGTCGAGCTTCGCCTTGCGCTCCAACACGACCTTCTCGAAGACATTCGCCTCCGGCTTCGCGTCGCCTTCGGGGACAGGCCCCTTCTCCGTCTCGCTCATCGTCCCTCCTCGGTTTCGTTCGTTTCAGGCTTCCGTTCCGCCGCGGACCGGCGACGCCAAATACGTCTCGGCCCCGCCGAAACGGTCGAAGGCGCAGTCGAGTCCCTCGACCGCGTGGGCGTCGGAACTCAGGAGAAAGCGGACGCCCCTCGCCCGCAGGAGGTCGCGGAAGGACGCCGACGGATACGCGTCGTCCATCCACCCCCGCGAAATCGCCCCCGTGTTCACCTCGACACTCTTCCCGCTCGCCGCAAACGCCTCCGCCGTCTTCTCGAGCTCCTCGCGGTACCAAGACGCCCCCTCGTCGAATGACGCCAGCCGTCCGTTGAACTTGCGGCAGAGATCCGGATGCCCGATGACGTCGAAGTCAAAGGACGCGGCCATCTCGCGCTGCTGCGCGAAGTACGCGCGCACGAAGGCCTCGGTGCTGCCGCCGAAACGGTCGCGAATGCCGGCCGTCAGAAGCTCCGGCGTGTTGTCCACCTCGACCCACGCGCCGTCCGGGGCGACGACGAAGTGGACGGACCCGATGACGTAGTCCGGCGCGATCGCCGCGTACGCCGCTCGGTCGGGCGTGCAGGCGCCCGGCACAAAGTCAGCCTCCACGCCGAGGAGAATCCGGATGCGGTCCGCATACTTCGCCGCCAGCGCCCGGATCTCCGCCGCGTACGCCGGCAGGGTGGCCGTCGTCAGCGTCCAGTCGTACGGATCCGCCGGCAGCATCGCATGGCTCGAGAAGCCGAGCGTGTCGAAGCCGCGGTCGATCGCCCCGCGAATCATCTCCTCGGGGGACGCCTTACCGTCACACCACGTCGAGTGCGTATGGAAGTTGCGCTTCACCGGATTTACTTATTGAAGCCCTTTGCGGACAGGAACTCCCAGATGCGGTCGAGCCACGTGTAGCTGCCCGTGCCCTCGGAGGCCTTGCGCTGGAAGCAGTGGTCCCGCAGCGCGAGCGTGTGGAGCTCGCCTTGGATGCCCATGCGGCGGAGCTGCTCCCACGCCTTCACCGAATTCATCGACGCCCAGCCGTCCGCATCGCCGTGGATGAAGAGCATCGGCGGCGTGTCGAGATCGAAGGCGAACTCCGGCACCAGACGGTCCTCGTCAAGGTTGCCGCCGTGGACGTTGTTCCTGTCCGCACCGTCCGTCAGCCCGTAGGCCGGATAGATCTCCACCGACCACTGGACGTTGCACGGCGTCTTGTCCACGTCGTCGATCGGCCAGTACGCGCGGCGGCGCGAGCTCGTCGCGGCCATGAGCGCCAGGTGTCCGCCCGCGGACGAGCCCATCACGCCGATGCGGTTCGGGTCGAGTCCGCGCGCGGCGGCTTCGCGGCGCACGAGACGGATCGCGCGCTGCACGTCCTCCCAGGCCGTCGTGTGCTTCGCGAGCGGCGCCGCAGGACGGGGCGTGCGGTAGCGGACCGTCACGACCGTCATGCCCTTCTCGTTCAGGTAGCGGCGCGCCGGGGCGACCTCGAAGCTGTCGGGACTGTTCCCGTTGTAGCTGCCGCCGGACCAGATCATCTGAATCGCCTTCGTCTTCAGCTCCTTCGGCATGTGCCACTCGAGATACGGTTCACCTTGCTTCTTCTCCGTCTGCACGTCCGGCATCCTGCCCGCAGGCCAGATCGGCTTCTTCTCGTACGCGGCGCGCGCGTCGTCGTTCGGGAAGCGCGTCATGAGGTCCACCTCGGGACCGACCGGACCGAGGAAGCCCATCTGGCGCATGAACTCGATCGAACGGTCGAGGCCGAACATCCCGTGCGGCTTGTCCGGATAGAGGTGCAGCTCGGCCGGAACCTTCATCTGGCGCAGCTTACGGTAGACGTGCGTCGAGGTCGCGGGCGAGTAGACGTCGTCGCCGCCGTGGTTCATGCACATCGGCGCCGTCTTCGCGTCAAACTTGAAGCAGCTGTCGAGCGTCACGTCGATCGCATCGCCGTCCCGCGTGTTGGGCGTGCCGAGTCCGTCCGTCATGCCGTAGGCGATCGCAAACGTCGTCGCCCAGTTCACGTGGCAGGGAACGGTCGTGTCGAGCGCATCGACCGGCTCGTAGGCCGGCGTCAGCGCGCTCGTCGCGAGGAGCGTCGCCAGGTGCGAGCCTGCGGACATCGACATCACGCCGATCTTCTCGGGATTGAAGCCGCGCTTCGCCGCCTCGCTGCGGACGACGCGCACGGCGCGCTGTCCGTCCTCCCACGCGCTCCGGTAGAACGGCAGTCCCCGGGGACGCGGCGTGCGGTGGACGAAGTTGACGCAGCGGACGCCGGCTTTCGCGAGCGCCTGCGGCCACTGGCGGCGCACGTAGTCGATGTCGCACTGGTTGTTGTAGCCGCCGCCCGAGATGAGGATGACGCAGGCATCCGTTTTGAGTCCCTCCTCCGGCACGTCATACCAGTCGAGGTACGGCTCCGTGCCCTTCTCCTTCTCGTCCGTGAGCGCCGCAATCTGATGCGCCTGCCGGTCCGGCATCCTGTCCTTCGGCCAGATGTATTCGCGTTCACCCGCAGCGGCGGCCATCGCCGCCAGCACCACACCAGTCAGTATCAGTTGTCTCAGCATCTTGTTGCCTTTCTCAATACAAACATCCAAACATCCCAAACATCACCGCCCCCACCGTTCAATCCTCAGCCCGGCAGTAGCGCAGCAGCTCCTCCATCCGGTTCAGCTTCACCGTGCAGCGCGCGTCGCGGAGCTGGCCGAAGCCGAAGGTGCAGAAGGCGCCTTTCACGCCCGCGTTCGTCGCGCACTGCATGTCCGTCCAGTGATCCCCGACCATCCAGTCGTGGGACGAAAGGCGGTGTCCGCGCATCCGCGACGCGCACGCGCGGAGCGGGAGGGCGCTCGGTTTCATCTCGGGACAGTCACCGCCCGCGACGATGGCGTTGCCGAAATAGCGCAGCACGCCCAGGTGCTCGAGGACCGCCCGCACGGCGAAGTTCGGCTTCGCCGTGTTGATGCCCAGGAGCCAGCCGCGGTCGTGGAGTTCGGCCAGCGTCTCGCGGACCGTCGGATAGAGCGTGACGGACTCGAGCATGTGCTCGGCGTAACGCGAGCGGAAGATCTCCCAGAGACGCTCGACCTCGTCCGCCTTCTCGGGAATCGCGTGGGCGAGGAGATGTTTCGCGCCCTGGCCGACGTGCGCGAGGACCGCCTCCTGCGGCAGCTCGGCGAGGCCGAGGTCGCGGCGCGTGTGGTTCACCGTCGCGGCGAGGTCCGCGCGCGAATCGATGAGGGTTCCGTCCAGGTCGAAGAAGACTGCGTTCATCCCGTCGCTCCTTACCGCTTCTTGAAGTCGATCGTCGCGGACTGGAGTCCGCCGACCGTCGCCGTCAGGCGCACCGGCAGGCCGGAGCCTTCCGTGCGGCGGACGATGACGACGGCGCGTCCGTTGTAGAGCGGATGCGAATCCGTCTCCGCGAAGGACTTCATCTCGCTCGTCGACCCGTTGCCGACGGCGACGATCTCGCCCGGACCCTCGAGCGCGAACGAAACCGTGTCACGGGCCTTCGGGACGGTCACCTTGTTCTCGTCCTCGAGCTCGACGGTGGCGTAGGCGATCTCGCCCGTCGCGAGGTGGGTGCTCGACGACGTCAGGCGGACCGCCGCCGGCTTGCCGGCCGTCTCGACGCGGTCCTCGCCGTACCACGCGCCGTCCTTGTAGACGACGACCCGCAGCTCTCCCGCTTCGTAGGGGACCTCCCAAGACAGGCGGTAGCGCCCGGTCACCCGGTAGTAGTCGGGATGGCTCTTGCCGACGACGGGCGGAACGTCCTTCAGCTTCGCGCGGCGGCCGGCGGACACGCCGTTGACGAACAGCTCCGCCTCGTCGCCGCTCGTGAGACAGGTGACGACGACCGTCTCGCCCTCGTGGCCCTCCCAGTTCCAGTGCGGCAGGAGGTGGATCGTCTTGTCCTTCTCGTTCCAGAGCGAGCGATAGAGGTAGAAGCGGTCCTTGGGCAGGCCGGTGAGGTCGCAGATGCCGAAAAAGGAGCTGCGGTTGAGGCGGTTGTTCGGCGTCGGCTCGCCCAGGTAGTCGAGGCCCGTCCAGACGAATTCGCCGGCACAGTAGCGGTCCGTCTCCATCCGCGCGAACTCGGCGTCGGGGATGTCGGACCACGATGCGGAACAGCGGTCGTGGGAATCGATCTCCACCGTCGTGTCGCCGTAGTCCAGCGGACGCGCGGTCATCGGGAGCGCGTAGTAGCCGAAGCTCGAGAAGGCGCTGGCGGACTCCGAGTAGACGACCGGCTTCTCGGGATACCGCTCCTTCATCTTCGCATACTGGCGGTTGTAGTTCCAGCCCGTCAGGTCCAGCGCCTCGAAGTCGCCCGCGGCGATGCAGTCCTGGTGGCAGCAGCCGATGCCGACGGGACGCGTCGCGTCCTCCTCGAGCACCGCGGCGCGGTACTTCGCGCAGCGCGCGGCGTCCGTCCCGGACGGATACTTCTCGCTGCGGTGCGGGATCTCGTTGCCGATCGACCAGCAAACGACGGACGGATGGTTGCGGTCGCGCCGGACGAACGTCCGGAGGTTGCGCATCACGACCTCGTCCTGGTCCTCGCCGGGCCGGATGCCGGCCGTGCCGTCCCACTTGTCGAAGCATTCGTTCCAGACGAGGAAGCCCATCTCGTCGCAGAGGTCGAGGAAGCCGGGGTCGACCGGGTTGTGCGACGTCCGGATGGCGTTGGCGCCCATGTCCTTCATCGTCGTCAGCACGCGCCGCGCGGCCTCGCGGTCGAAGATCGCGCCGAGGGGACCGTAGTCGGAATGCAGGTTGACGCCCTTGACCTGGAGGCGCCGTCCGTTCAGGTGCAGGCCGTCGTCGGCCGTGAACGCGACCGTACGGATGCCGTAGGTGCAGGTGCGGCCGGCCAAGTTCACGCGATAGAGGAACGGGTGCTCGGGACTCCAGAAGATCGGCCGCACGACCTCGAAGTCGTTCGTCACCGTCTGCGAAGGCGTCCGATACACGGCCCGCATCTTCGCAAGGCCGTCGTCGCCCTCGGTCGCAGAGAGCGTCGTGATGGCGAGCGAGCCGTCGATCATCCGGTCCTCGGCGTCCTCGATGACCATGATCACGTCGCGGACGATGCCCGCGCCCGGATACCAGCGGCTGGCGTGGCTGCTCGTATCCGCCCGGACGACGAGCGTATTGTCTTCGCCGAAGCGGATCTTGTCGCTCACGTCGACCTCGAAGCCGAGATAGCCGTAGTCGGTCCCGCCGACCTTCTCGCCGTTGAGGAACACTTCGGGACGGGACATCACGCCGTTGAAATGGAGCGCCACGTACTTGCCCTTCGCCTTCTCGGAGACGACGAGCGTGCGGCGGTAGTAGCCGACGCCGCGCCAGGGAAGCTTGCCGGTCTTGCCGTCGGGACAGGCGGCGACGAACGGACCCGAGACGGCCCAGTCGTGCGGGAGGCGGACGGACTTCCAGCCGAGCTTCGGCGAGTCGACGCCGGGATCCTCGTGCGGCACGCCCGTCTCGGGCAGCGTGTCCTTCCAGGCCTGGGCGAATTCCCAGCCGTCCGCGAGGACGGTCCGTCCGAGTCCGAGGACCTCCGGATGGAGGACCGCCTCGACCTGCGCCTCGAGGCTCTCCTTGTGCCGGTCGTTCTGGGCGACGACATAGCCGCGCAAGTGCTGCGGCATCCAGCCGTTCGTCCACGACGTGTCGCGGAACGGCTCGTCGAAGCCTTCGGGACGGACGGCGATGTCATCGGCCGTGCCGGCCTCGCCGTCGGGGCCCTTCGAGAAGAGGGTCGGCTCGGCGGCCTTGCCGTCGTAGGCGTAGACATACGGATTCTGCCACGGGTCGGGCTTGAGCTGCGAGATGTAGGGTCCGTTCCATCCGCTGACGGGGTCCTTGCGCGAGAGCTTCCTGACCGCGAGCTGCTCGAGCCCCTGTTCCGTCGTCGGATAGGTGCCCGTGTGATAGCGGTAGCGTCCGAGCGCAACGGCCAGGGTCTGGAGGTCCTTCTCGACATTCTCCAGGCGGCGCTTCGCCTTGTCGACGGCGGCCGGCGAGTTGTTCATGATCTGCGGGATGACGAGCGCGCCGACGAGCATCAGGCCGATCAGGATCACCATATAGTAGGGGAATCCCCGGCGCATCGTCGGCGCGCGGGCGCCGAGCGCCGCCTTCTTGCGCTCGTACTCGCGGGCGATGGCGTTGATTTTCGCGACGCGCTCGCGCTTGTCGCTCCGTTTCGACGGGAACTTCTCCCGCATCTTCTTGTAGTCGATCATCTCACGTTTCCCGGTTGTCGGCTTCACACGATTCGTTCGAGGACGAGACTGCCCGTCTCCGGCGCCGCGGCGCCGATCGAAAAGGCCTTGAAGAGGTCGGCGGCGGCGCGTTCGAGTCCGTCGGGATCGCCCGACTTCTCGAGCGTCGCGAGCGGAGCGCCGACGGCGACACGGTCCCCGACGGCGACATCGAGCGTGACGCCGGCGAGCGGATCGATCCGGTCGCCCGTCTGTAGCCGTCCCGCGCCGAGCGCGAGCGCGACGCGCGCGACCTTCTCGGCGTCGATCGCCGTCACGTAGCCCGACCGCATCGCCTGGATGCGGAACCTGAAGGTCGGACGCGCGCGGAGCGCGGCGAACTTCCCGAGGTCGCCGCCCTGGGCCTTGACCATCGCCTCGAACTTCGCGCGCGCGGAACCGTCGGAAAGTTTCGTCCAACAGAGTCCGCGCGCCTCGTCAAGCGGCTTGTCGAGCGCCAGCGAGACCATCAATGCCGCCAGCTCGACGCAGAGACCGACGACCCCGTTCCCCGTTCCCTTTTCCCCGCTCCCCAGGATCTCAAGCGCCTCGGCGACCTCGTTCGCATTGCCGATGGCGCGGCCGAGCGGCGCGGACATCCCGGTCACCAGCGCGGCGGCCTTGCGTCCCGCCGCCTTCGCCCCGTTGACGAGCGCGGTCGCGAGCTGCACGGCGTCCTCGCGCGTCTTCATGAACGCGCCGGTGCCGCACTTGACGTCGAAGACGAGCGTGCCCGCGCCTTCGGCGAGCTTCTTGGAGAGGATGGAGCCGACGATGAGCGGAATGGAGGCGACCGTCCCGGTGACGTCGCGGAGCGCGTAGAGCTTCTTGTCCGCGGGCGTGATCTCGTCCGTCTGCACGGTCATCGAGACGCCGATCTCCTTCACGACGCGCTGGAAGTCGTCAAGCGAGAGGCCCGCGTTGTAGCCGGGAATCGTCTCGAGCTTGTCCGCGGTGCCACCGGTGAGACCGAGACCGCGTCCCGTGAGCGAGGGGACGAAGACGCCGCAGGCGGCGGCGAGAGGCTGGACGACGAGCGAGAGCTTGTCGCCGACGCCGCCCGTCGAATGCTTGTCTGCGGTCGGGACGTCCCAGTCGAGGCAGCGGCCCGACTTCATCATCGCCTCGGTGAGGTCCGCCGTCTCGCGGTCCGTCATGCCGCGGCAGCAGATCGCCATCGCGAGGGCGGACATCTGGTAGTCCGGGATCTCGCCGCGGGTAAAGCCCTCGACGAACGCGCGGATTTCGGCGGACCCGAGGGCGTGTCCCTCGCGCTTCTTATCGAGAATCAGCTTGGCGATCATAACTTCCTCCAGTAAGACAGATACTCGATGTTTCCCATTTCCTTGCCCCTGATCGGCGATTCGGCGAGACCGAGCAGCGCGAGGCCGAGTTCCTCGGTCGCGAAGCGGACGATCTCGTCGCGCGCGGCAAGGCGGAGCTTCTCGTCGCGGACGAGTCCGCCCGGGGCGTTGCCCTTGCCGACCTCGAACTGCGGCTTGATGAGGGCGACAATCTCGCCGCCTTCGGACAGCACGTCGCAGATCGGCGGCAGGATGAGCTTGAGGGAGATGAAGGAGACGTCCGTCACGGCGAGGGTCGGGACCTCGGGCAGGTCGGCGGGCTTCATGAACCGCGCGTTGTAGTTCTCGCGCACCCAGACGCGCGGGTCGCTCCGGAGCTTGTACGCGAGCTGGTTGGTGCCCACGTCGACGGCCAGGACCTTCGCCGCGCCGTGCTGCAGGAGGCAGTCGGTAAAGCCGCCCGTCGACGACCCGACGTCGATGCAGACGCGGCCTTCGGCGGAGAGCCCCGGGAACGTCTCGAAGGCGCCCTGCATCTTCTCGCCGCCGCGCGAGACGAAGCGGGGCGGCTCCTCGACCTCGACGGCGGACCCGTCCTCGATCTGCCGCGAGGCCTTGCGCTCGACCTGGCCCGCGACCCGCACCTTGCCCTCCATCACAAGGGCCTGGGCGCGCGTGCGGCTGTCGCAGAGGCCCTTCTCGACGAGCAGAATGTCGAGGCGCTTCTTCACCGCTCGAAAATCGCTTCCTGACGGTCGATCCGGTGCGCCGGAATGTTGCGGAGCATGCCGTCCTTCTGACGGAGGGTGAGCACGCCGCCCATCCGCGAGCTGTCGGAGACCTTGACGCCTTCCAGCGGCGGCTCGCCGTCGATGAAGATGACGCGCGTATCCGGCGTGAAGACCTCCTTCAGGCGGATGACGACGTCTTTCGTCTGCCGTGCCTCGATCATGACACTCTCGGTCACCTTGCCGTGGCCGGACATCTCGAGGCGGAGCTCGTGCTCGCCCTCGACGAGGTCGCGCACGCGGAACGGATCGCACTTCTTGGCGTCGGGCGACGCCGCGGACGTCACGCCCTTCTTGCGACCGTCGACGTAGACCGTCACGCCGGGCTGGGTCACGATCTGCAGCGCGCCCATCACACTGTCAAGCACGAAGACGTCGGCCTTCTTCTGGCCCGGCCCGATGTCGTACGTCGCGGTCTTGGTCGCATAGCCCTTGAGCTCGGCGCGGACGCGGTAACGGCCCGGCTTCAGGCCGTCGCGCACGACGATCGAGTCGTTGCCGAGCGGTTCGGCCGATTCCTCGCCGAAGGGCTCCGCCTCGAGATAAAAGCGCGCGCCGGACGGGTTGGACTCGAGCGTCAGCGACGACGGATAGGCCTGCAGGGCGAAGGAAACGGACGCGTTTTCGCCCGGCGCGACGTTGATCTCGCGCTCGGCCGGCTCGTAGCCGTCCAGCGTCAGACGGACCTTGGCGCGTCCCTTGGCGACGTCCTGGACCTTCGTCGGCGTCAGGCCGGCGTCCTTGCCGTTGACCTGGACCGTCGCGCCCGCCGGTTCGCTCGTCACCTCGAAGGAGCCGGAGCTGCTCGTCAGGGGCACCTTGACGGTCTGCGGACGGCGTCCGTCGAACGACACGCGGACCTTCGTATCCTGGTAGCCGTTCAGGCACAGCGTCAGCTCGTGCGGGTCGAGGACGGTGAGGCTCGTGACCAGGCAGGGTGTCTGCCCGATGCGGATGTCGCGCTCGTCATAGACTGCCGCGCCGACCGGTTCGGACGTGATGAGGAGAAGTCCCTTCTGGGGCTCGAGCCGCACGTTGCGCGACACGCCGTTCTTCTCCATCCGGACGGACTGGTAGAGCGGCACGTAGCCGGGCAGGACGTACTTCACGACGTAGGTCGAATCCGGCTTCAGGTCGGGAACCTGGAGCGTCGGCGTGGCCACGCCCTTGTTCTCGCCGTTCACGAAGATGGCGGCGCCGGACGGCGTGACCGTGAACTCGGCCAGCGGACCCGCGACGACGCGCACGGCCGCCACGGCGGCCACCAGTGACAAAACGAACGTCCTCATCATCTCCTGGCTCCCTTCTCCTTCGCGTTGGCTTCGCGGATCTGACCCTCGCAATAGCGGATCTGCGCCTCGGCGCGCGCACAGCGCTCGTCGTCCCTGTCCGGAATCACCCGACGGATCTCGTCATACACGCTGATCGCGCGGCTCCAGGCGCGGTTCTTGCACTCGTACTCGGCCAGCTCGCTCAGCTCGCGGTATTTCGCCTCGAGACGCTTCTCGGCCTCCGCCAGCTTGCCCCTGACGCGGCGGTAGGCGTCGACCGCCTCCGTTCCCGTGAGGCCCTCAAGCTCCGTGCGGGCCTTGCGCAGGTTGCTGACGCCCAGATAGAGGTTGTCCTTGCTGACCTCGCTGTGCTCGACCTTGTCGTCGCCCTGGCGCTCGAACTCGAGTCCCGCCTCCAGGCGCTCCTGCGGCGTGCGCATCATGGCGGAGACCTGCAGGTCGCTGTTGACGTCGGACTCCAGTGTCAGCACGAGATCCTTGAAGACGCCCTCGGGGTCGCGGTTCAGCAGCGAGACCGTCCGCACCTCGCCGTTCCGGACCGCGGTAACCGTCCAGCTCTCGTGACGCGACTCGTCCTCGCCGCCCGATTCGGACCGGACGTTACGCCAGGCCTCGGACTCGAGGACCTTCGTCAGGGCGTTGGTCGTAATCGTCGAAAGCGAACCCTTGCGCTCGACCTTCTGGTCCTCGCCGGAGAACGTCTTCACCTCGTACGTCAGGTCGACCGCCTGCTCGTAGATCGACGCGTGATAGCGTACGATGCGGTCGGTCGACGCCTCGACCCGCTCGTACTCGACGCAGAGCGGCGACGCCTCGGGCGCCGGCTCCTCGGCGGGCGGCGGCTCGCCCGTGATGCCCAGCAGGCCGCCGATGCGGTTGGCCGCGTTGCGGTTCGTCAGCATCAGGCCGATGCAGACGACGAGACTCGTCGCGGCGCCCGCCCAGATCAGGTTGACGATTTTCCGCTTCCGGAGCTGCGCGGGATCCGCCGGGGCCTTCGCCGCCGCGCCCTCGCCCGACGCCGGCTTCGCCGGCCCCAGGCCCAGGTCCACCGCGCCGTCGGGCGCCGGTGCCGCCACGGCCTTGGGCGCCGGCACGCTCTCGCCCTCTCCGACGACCACCAGCAGCGACGAACCGACCTCGATGCGGTCGCCGACGGACAGCTTGCGCGCCGTCGCGCCGAGCTGCTCGCCGTTCACGAACGTTCCGTTGGCGCTCGCGAGGTCCAGCACGCGGATGCCGTCCTCCCCGTCCGCCTCGAAGAGGCAGTGGTTGCGCGAAAGCTCCTCGTCCGGGAGATGCAGGTCGTTGGACGAGGACCGGCCGAGACGAAGTCCCGTCTCCGGCACCGGGAACCGCTTGCCGGACAGTTCGCCGGACATCACCATCAGTTCAGGTCTTTTCGCCATCAGAGCATTCCTTTCATGGCCTGCACGAGCACCGGCCCGAGCAGGATGATGAACACGGCAGGGAAAATGCAGAGCATGAGCGGGCCGAGCATCTTGGTCGGCGCCTCGTTCGCCAGCTTCTCAGCGCGATCGAACCGGCGCGCGCGCAGCTGCTCGGACTGGATGCGCAGGATCGAGCCGATCGACACGCCGAGCTCGTCCGCCTGGATGAGCGCGTAGGCGACCGACTTGAGGTCGGGCTGGCGCGCGCGGTCGGCCATGCTCTTCAGCGCCTGCTTGCGCGACGAGCCGACCTGGATCTCCTTCGTCATCCGGAGGAGCTCTTCGTTCAGGGCGTCCATCTTGCGCGACTCGCAGTTGCGCTGGAGCGCGCTGATGAAGTCCATGCCGGCCTCGACGGAGAGCGTCAGGATGTCGAGCACGAACGGCAGCGCCTTCATGATCGCAAGGTGACGCTTCTTGATCGCCCCCTGGAGCCACAGCGTCGGCTGCAGCGCGAAGAGGCCGACGCCCATCAGGCAGAACGGCATCCGACAGGACACGAACATCGAATCCGGCAGCACTTCGCCGAGAAGCAGGACGACCAGCGTCCAGATCACGCCCATCACGGCCGGCGTCAGCAGCCGGAGCGCCACGAACTCGCGTCCGTTCAGCAGCCCCTCGTAGCCGCCCGCGACCAGCATCCAGTCCGCCTTCTCCACTTCCTTGGCGAAGGACGGCCGCGAGACGAGTCCGTCGAGGTTCCCGACGAACGGCAGCAGCATCTTGAACGAGAGCGGCAGCGACCGCTCCTGGCGGCGGCCGTCCGCCAGCGTCACGTAGGTGACCTCGCGGGCGACGCTGGCCATGTACCAGCCGATGCCGGCTGCGGCCAGTCCCCACGAGACCATCAGGGCGAGTTCGAGCGGACCCATCAGCTCACCACCGTTCCGCCGCCGGCCTCGGACGTCGGCATCAGCACGCCGCCGCTCGTCCCGGGTTCTCCGGCATAGAGGATCATGCCTTCCGACACGCCCACGCTCATCTTGCGCGGCGCGAGGTTGGCGACGAAGACGACTTCCTTCCCGACGAGCGCCGCCGGGTCGGGATACGCGCCGCGGATGCCCGAGAAGATCGTGCGCTTCCCGAGCGAACCCGCGTCAAGGACGAACTTCAGGAGCTTCGCGCTCTTCGGCACGATCTCGCAGCTCTCGACGACGCCCACGCGGAGATCAAGCTTCTCGAAGTCGCCGAACGCGATTTCGGGCTTGAGCGGCACAGCCTTCGCCTCTCCGCCGCCACCAGTTTTCTCCACCTTCTCCTTGTTCTTCGACGCCCGCGACTCGTGCGCGACCTCGCCGGAATCGGCGGGCTTCACCGTTGCTGCGGCGACCATCGCCTCGACCTGCTTCGCGTCGATGCGGCTCGCGAGGTACTCGTACGCGCCGAGCGTCACGTTCTCGAGCGCCGTGTGGATCGAGTCCCACGTCCAGGCCGTCTCGTCGAAGAGCTTCATCGCC
Organism: uncultured Verrucomicrobiota bacterium; assembly: GCA_945947925.1. GTDB lineage: Bacteria > Verrucomicrobiota > Kiritimatiellia > RFP12 > UBA1067 > UBA1067. The sequence goes on along the minus strand of CAMEZU010000003.1, from coordinate 2,136 downwards.
TTGTCGGCGTAGACGGGGAGGATCGGCTTCAGGTAGATCGCAAGGATGCGGAAGGCGTTGAGCGCAACCGTGAGGACCGTGCGGGCGGCCTCGACGTCCGTCTTGATGAGCTTCCACGGCTCCTTGCGGTCGAAGTACTCGTTCGCAAGGTCCGCGCAGCGGCAGATCTCGACGACGACCTGGTTGAAGCGGCGGTCCTCGTAGAACTTCGCAATCGTCTCGGACGCGGCGCGGCACTGCTCGAGCAGCGCCTTGCCCTCGTCGTCCAGCGCGCCGAGCTTGCCGTCGGACTTCTTCTGCAGCATCTGGGCGCTGCGCGAGGCGATGTTCGTGATCTTGCCGACGAGGTCGGAGTTGACGCGCTGGACGAAGTCCGCGAGGTTGAGGTCCATGTCGTCCGTCGTGCCGCCCAGCTTCGCCGCGTAGTAGTAGCGGAGCGCCTCCGGCGGCAGGTTGTCGAGGTACGTGCGCGCGTTCACGAACGTGCCCTTCGACTTCGACATCTTCTCGCCGTTCACCGTGAGGAAGCCGTGCACGAAGATCTTGTTCGGCTGCTCGAAGCCTGCGGCATGGAGCATGCCCGGCCAGAAGAGGCAGTGGAAGCGGATGATGTCCTTGCCGATGAAGTGATAGCGCTCGACCGTCGGATCGTTCCACATCGAGACATCGACCGTCGGCTCTCCACCGACACCTTCAACCTTCGCCTGCTTCGCTTGCCAATTGGCAAGCGAGGCGAGATAGCCGATCGGCGCGTCGACCCAGACGTAGAAGTACTTGTCGTCATAGCCCGGGATCCGGAAGCCGAAATACGGCGCCGCGCGCGAGATGCACCAGCCGCGGAGCGGCTCCTGGAACCACTCGAGAAGCTTGTTGGAGACGTCGCTCGTCGTGTGCTCGGGAATCCACTTCTCGAGGTACTCGTGCTGCGGCTCGAGCTCGAAGTAGAGGTGCTCGGAGTCCTTCACGACCGGCGTGTGGCCGCAGGTCGTGCAGACGGGGCTTCCAAGCTCCTCGGCCGCGTACGTCGACCCGCACTTGTCGCAGCTGTCGCCGTACTGGTGCGGCGCGCCGCACTTCGGACACGTGCCCTTCACAAAGCGGTCCGGAAGGAACATCTTGCAGTGCTCGCAGTAAAGCTGCGGCGTCGTCTTCTTCGTGATGCCGCCCGACTTCTCCATCGCCGCGTAGAACTGCTCCGAAAGCGCCTTGTTCTCCGGCGCGTTCGTCGAGTAGTAGTTGTCGAAGGACACCTGGAAGTCGGTGAAGTCCTTGAGATGGATCGCATGCGTGCGCGCGATGAGCTCCTCGGGCGCGATGCCCTCCTTGCGCGCACGGATCATGATCGGCGTGCCGTGCGTGTCGTCCGCACACACGTACACGCAGTCATGCCCCCGCAATTTCTGGAAACGCACCCAGAAGTCCGTCTGGATGTACTCGACCAGGTGGCCCAAATGAATGTCCCCGTTCGCATAGGGGAGCGCACTCGTCACGATTATCTTACGCTTCTCTGCCATAATTCTCCTAGAACTTCTAGGATATTATAGCAAAAAACTATCCTTGCGGCGGGCGGCTTTCTTCTGGGAATGGGCGTGCTTGTCGTCGAGCATGCGCTGCTTCTGGCGACGGGAGCGGCGGCGCTTCTGGCGACGGACCTTCTCACGCGCCTGCTGCGCGGCGGTCTTGCGTCCCTGCTCGCGCGCGAGGATCATCTCGGCGAGCGTACGGCGGGCGAGCCAGCGGTTCGTCTCGCGGCTGCGGGTTTCGCCGCAACGAACCATCAGTCCGCTCGGCTCATGCGACAGGCGCACGACGTTGGACGTCTTGTTGGTCTTCTGTCCGCCCGGACCCCCGCCCAGGATGAAGCTCTCGTCGAGGTCCTCCTCGTAGACCGAGGCTTCGTCCATCAGCTCCTTGATGCGCGCGATGGTTTCAGGCGAGATCATGGATCAGGCTCCGCGTTTCGCCGCACGCCGCCTGTCGGCGGCCGCGCGGGAGGCGACGACGAGCCGGCGGACGGCGAAGAAGGTGAGCGGCGTCAGCAGGACGCCCAGGAGGACGCCGCCGAGGAAGAAGCTCGCGACCGTCCGCCCGGCCAGCGCCTTCACCGCCTCCCAGGTCCATTCGGACGGCAGCTCG
>CAMEZU010000002.1 GCA_945947925.1 uncultured Verrucomicrobiota bacterium | reverse complement strand
GCAACCGCCTTGACCTGCACCTTCAAGACCTTGGCATCACCCGGAGCGAACGTCAGGTTCACGCCAGTGATCGTGTCACCGTCCTTAACAATCGTCTTAGTCGAATCGACCTTCACGTCGTTCACATAAACCTCGTACGCCTGGCCATTGTCGAACGCACACGGAACCGTAATCGCGAGCTTGCCTTCAGCCGCCGGCGCCAGCGCCGTCGCCGTGAATTTTGAATCGTCCTTCGGATTAAGGCCCGACTCGATCTTCTGCTGAACCGTCAGACCGGACGAGCCGACCGTGGCATTCGCAACAATCTGATCAATCGTCACGCCAAGCGTTTCGAGATCAACAGTCAAGCCCTTAATCGCATTGGGAACAGGCACTTCCGCGATGCTGACGTCATCGACCTTCGTCGAACCGACGAACGAGAGGGAGTTGATCTTGGAGGTCTTCACACTCTCTTCCAGAGGCTTCACCAGCGGAAACCAGCCCGCCGACGTGCCGTCGACCAGAACCTGGACCTTGCTGACGCTGTAGTCGAAATCGAGGACGACGGTGAACCACGCACCCTTGGAGACGGTCACGTTGGTCTCAGTCCAGCCGACGGACGTACCGCCCTGATACACCATGACCTTCAGCCTGGTGGTATCGGTTGCTTCCGCACCCGTCGCCACGGCGATTTGGCAACCTGCGCCAATGTCGGCAGCCGTCGGAAGGTCGGCCGTCGCTGTCGCGTCTACCGGAGCCTTCACCAGGAACGTCGTCTTGCCCCACTGGGAAGCATCTCCGGCGCTGTTCGCGCACGTGACGGTGCCGTCGACAGCGAGGACCTTGTTGCCGGTGACACCTTCAGTCTTCAGTTCGATTGTGCCATCGCCCTCGAAGCCCGTCGGCAACGTAGTTGAACCGTCAAACGTCTGCTTTTCAACGCCCGCCAGCGCCGCACATGCTGCCAGCGCCAAACCTGCAGTCAGAAACGATTTCATCAACTTTTCCCTCCTGGACACGATGTCCCTTCTTCAAGTTTGATGTTATTGTAACAAAACGGAAGTTCCCCCGCAAGGGGGAAAATCAGCCGATTTCGAGGGAGGGGGCGACGTCGAGGCGGAGGGCGTCTTCTCCAACGAGATTGCGGCGGTAGTAGGCGAGTCCGGCGATCATCGCGCCGTTGTCGCCGCAGTATTTGGGCTTGGCCATCAGGAGCGGGACGCCGGCCTTGGCGGCGACGTCGGAGAGGACGGCGCGCAGACGGGAGTTGAGGGACACGCCGCCGCCGAGGATGAGGGACCTGTAGGCGCGCTGGCGGAGCGCGGTGCGCGTGCGGTCCGCGACGGCCTGGACGATCGCCTCCTGATAGCTTGCAACGACGCGGGCGAGCGCGACGGTCACCGAGGCACCGGGGGCGTATTCGAGGGTCGGCGCGTCGGGGGCGGGATTGAGGAGCTCGGGGTGCTGCTGGACGTACCGGAGGAGCGCGGTCTTGAGTCCCGAGAACGAGACACAGAGCTCGGCGGGGAGTCCGGCGAGCGCCGTGACGCCCTCGCGGGGACGTCCCTTCGGGAAGGGAATCCAATCCATTTTGCCGTGCTCGAAATAGGCCTTGGCAATCTTGTCCACCTTGGGTCCGCCCGGGTAGCCGAGGCCGAGGAGCTTCGCGGCCTTGTCGAAGGCTTCGCCCGCCGCGTCGTCGAGGGTCTGGCCGATCGTGCGGTACTCGCCGATCGCGTTGATGTCGAACCAGTTGGTGTGTCCGCCGGAGATGGCGAGGCCGAGGGCCGGAAAGGCGGTGTCGGGGGACGGGAGGTGGAAGTGGGAATCTTCACCGCACGCGCTGGGGACCATCGCGTCTACGTGGGGGGCGGTCCGAGGGGGCGTGTCGTAGAGGAACGGGGTGTGGAGGTGGGCCTCGATGTGGTTGATGCCGATCAAGGGGACGCCGAGGGAGAGGGCGAGGCCCTTTGCGGCATTGAGGCCGACGATCAGCGCGGGGGAGAGGCCGGGACCGTAGGTGACGGCAACGGCGTCAATCCGGCCGGCGTTTGAGGTGCTTGACCGGAACTGGTCGATCGCGGTCTTCACCACTTCGGAGATTTTCTCCACGTGGGCGCGGGAGGCGATTTCGGGAACGACGCCGCCGTAGGGCTGATGGAGGGGAATCTGCGTGTAGACGACGTTGGACAGGACCTCGCGTCCGTCCTTCACCACCGCCGCGGCGGTCTCGTCGCAGCTTGTTTCGATACCGAGAATAGTCATTTCAACTTACCAGAACTTCCACCAGGGATGACTCGTCGGCTTCACGCCGCCGGACTGCTGATACATTTCCTGGACGCTCTGCTGGCCGGCGGTGCGGGGATCGCGGACCATCTGACGGGTCCGGAAGTCGAGTGCGTTCGGGAGGGACCAGAACTCGCTGCGGCAGAAGGAGTCGGGTCCGTTCCGATGCAGGACGATGACCTCGCCGCCGGTCATGATGGAGATGGTCGGCTTGGTGACGCGCATCATCGGTCCGATGTCGACGGTCGCCCACCGGCTGTCGGCGGTGCCCTCGTCGTGGGCCTTCAGGAAGAGATGCTCGGTGCCCCGGCGGGACCAGTGCAGCAGGTTGAACACGCGGTTGAGGCCGGGGCGGTTGGAGAACATCTGCACGGCCGTGGCGACGGGCATGCCCGGGACGATGTCAAATGCCCGGTAGAGGCCCTCGTAGCGCATCCCGTTATGAACCAGGACAGGGCGCGCGAGGAAGCGTCCCTGGCTCGTGAAGTCATAGTGGTCGCCGAGGAAGAGCTCGAGCTTGAGGCCCTCGTTGGACTTCACCCTGAACGGGGAGACGAACGGCTTGTTGCCGGAGCGGTCGACCTGATAGCGGTCGGATGCGCGGTAGACCTCGACGAGCACACGGTCCGTGGAATTAGAGTAGCCGACGCTCAGCGGGGTCGCGCCCATGTTGCGCACCTCCACCACGCCGCGGACGCGCTCCCCGACGACGTAGCTCGTCTCGTCCAGGCGGAGATCGACCAGGATCTCCGACGGCACGGCCCAGGCCAGACAGGACAGCACGCCAACCAACACGACAATCGTCATTCGCTTCATCATCATCTTCTCAACCTCCGAAACCTACGAAACCTCCGAAACCTCGATCTCCAGTCCGTCGTAGGCCGGCTCGACGCCGGGGGGCAGCTTCTCCAGCCACTGGCGATGCGTGAGATCGTGACACATGTGGATGAGATACGCCCGCTTCGAGGCGATCCGTTCGAGATAGCCGAGCGTGCGCGCGAGACAGAGGTGCGTCGCGTGGTCCCTTTCGCGCAGGCAGTTGATCACCATCGTGTCCACGCCCTTCAGCCGCGCGACGACGCCGTCAGGAATCGCGTGGCAGTCGCTGATGTAGCCGAGGGACGCGGAACCGTCCGAAATCAGGTAGCCGCAGCAGGGGAAGCCGTGTTCGACGCGGAGGGCCTCGACGCGGAGTCCGACGACCTCGAAGGGGACGGTGTTGTCGACGAAGGCGACCTGGGGACGGAAGAGTCCGTTCTTCCCGCTCTCGATGCCGATGTACGGGAAGATGGTGTGCATCTGCTCGATCGTCTCGGGCAGCGCGTAGCAGGCGAGCGGCTTGCCGATGACGCGCGAGGTGCGTCCGAAGGCGCCGGGGGCGTCGGGGGCGCAGGGAACGCGCGTCCCGTTGAGCGTGTTGAAGCGGCGCACGTCGTCGAAGGCGGCGACGTGGTCCATATGCGCGTGCGTCAAGAGGACCGCGTCGACCTTCCGGATGCCGTACTCAAGGCAGGCGAGGCGCAGCTCGGGGGGCGTGTCGATGAGGAACGCGCCTTCCTTGGATGTGACATAAGCGCCGCACCGGCGGCGCTTGTCACGCGGATCGGCCGAGGTGCAGACCGGACAGTCGCATCCGATCATCGGCACCCCGACCGAGGTTCCCGTTCCTAGAAAACGAAATGTCACTTCTTCTCCGGCATCTTGCCGGTCGTGAAGTACTGCTCGACCTCTTCGAGCGTACGGCCCTTCGTCTCGGGGAGGAAGAACGCCGCCGTGATGAAGTAGATCACGGTGAAGCCGGCGAGGACGAAGAAGACAGAGCCGTTGTCGTTCGTCCACTCGCACCACTTCGGGAACACCGTCGCGATGCCGGCGGAGACGCCCTGGTTGATGATCATCGCGATGGACATGCCGGTCGCGCGGATGCGGGTCGGCATCAGCTCGGTGAGGGCGAGCCACACGCAGACGCCCGGACCGACGGCGAAGAACGCGACGAACATCATGAAGAAGACGGTGGCGATCGCGCCCGTGACGATCGACGGGGCGACCCAGCCCTTCGAAATCGCGAAGAAGATCGTGCCGACGCCGCAGAGGCCGAGGATGATGCCCGAGGTGCCGAGCTTGAGGAGGAACTTGCGTCCCTTCTTGTCGACGAGCGTGCAGGCGACGACCGTCATCACGCAGTTCACGATCTTGATCGCGACGTCGGAGGCGTTCGCGAACGCGCCCGGCATGCCGGTCTTCTGGAAGATCGTCACCGTGTAGTTGAGGACGGAGTTGATGCCCGTCGTCTGGTTGCACGCGAGAATGACGACCGCGAGAATGAACGGGATGACGTACTTCTTCTGCAGGAGCGAATCGGTCGCCGCCGCGTTCGCCGCCTTCTCGGCCGCCGCCGCTTCATCCGCGGCGACCAGCTCGGCGAGGATCTCCTTCGCCTTCTCCTCGCCGTTGTTGGCCGCGAGCGACGCGAGGGCCTCGTCCTTGAGGCCCTTCTTGTAGAGCCAGCGCGAGGACTCCTTGAGCTTGAACGCGCCGAGGAAGAGGATGATGCCCGGGATGCAGGAGATGAGGAAGATGAGCTGCCACGCGTGCGTCCACTTGGAGATGGTCTCGGCGGGCACCCAGCCCTTGATGTCGTCGAAGGAGACCTTCTTCATGTCGGCGATCTGGTTGCCGTCCTTGTCAAGCTTCGGCACGGGCAGCCCCTGCGCGTCCGTCTCGAAGACGGGCACCTTCTTGTCCGCATCGGCCCAGACGGGCTTGTTGTCCGCGCCGACCTTCTGGACGTACTCGATCTTGCCGGCTTCGACCGCCTTCTCGTCGACGACCTTCTTGGCGTCGCCGAAGATCAGCGTCACGACGAAGCCCACGACCGCGACGAAGACGAGGCCGACCGTCAGGAGAAGCTGGAACATGCCCGTGCCCTTGCCGCGCGAATCCGCGTCCAGGCACTCGGCGAGATACATCGGGACGATCACGCCGAAGAGGCCCGCGGCCGCACCCTGCAGCGCACGGCCGCCCACCATCACCCAGTAGCTGCCGCCCGCGAAGAAGCCGGACGTGCAGATGACGGGAATCGAGACGAGGAAGAGGAGCGCCGAGGCGAGGATCATCTTCTTGCGGCCGAACCATTCCGCGAGCAGGCCCGCGACGAGAGACGAGGGGAGCGAGCCCCAGAGCGCCATGCCGACGATCCAGCCGATCTGGTCCGAATTGAAGGTCGAGGTGCGCTCGATGTAGGGAAGCGCCGCGGCGATGACGCCGACGTCCACGCCGTAGAGAAGCCCACCCAAACCCGCCATGATCAGCAGGAACTTAGCATAGCGGCTCACAGAAGCCGACAAGTTACGCGTATCGCTCATTGTTGTTTTCCCCTCTTAGTCGATTTTCGATTTGCGGTCTCCGATTTTCAAACGGTCTCATTATATCAAAAAAGTTTCAGTAGTCCAGCTGACTGCAACCGATTGTCTCGCGGAGGATCGAGTCTCCGGGGACCTTGACGGGGTCGGTTGCGCAGACGAGCTCGAGGAGTTCGGCTAAGGCTTGGGCCTTGAGGTTGGACGGATCCTTCTTGAGGACGCGCACGAGGAGTCCGGAGACATAGGGCTTCAGAACCGCGAGCTCGTACGGGAGCGCCGAGTCGAACTCGGCGTCCGCCTCGCCGCGGAACGGATTGATCCACTTCTCCTCGCCGGCAAGCACCTTCGGCCACATTCGGAACGTCTCGGCGGGATCCATCTTGCGGAACTGGTTGTCGCGGACGATGCGCCGCAGAAGACGGGCGTCCGTCGACGGCAGGCGGGTCGTCGCGAAGACCTCGGGCTGCGTCATCGGCTCGATGAAGAGGCGGAACTTGCACGCGTCGTCCACGCCCGCGGTGAGGCGCGGATTGAGGGCGTGGATGCCCTCAAGGACGATGACGCCGTTCGCGGGAAGCGTCGTGAGCGCCGTCTCATCATAGCCGTCGTGCTTCTGGAAATCGAACCGGCGCAGGTGCACGGCCGCCCCGGACCGAAGCGCATTCAGGTCCGCCGCCAGCCGCGGCATGTCGACGCATTCGATCGTCTCATAGTCGAACTCGCCGTTCTCGTCCCGCGGATTGCGCGCGTCACCCACGAAATAGTCGTCCGTCGACAGGTGGAGCGCGACCGCGTCGTTGACGCGCAGCTGGGTGCAGAGGCGCTTCGCAGTCGTCGTCTTGCCGGCCGAGGAGCCGCCCGCCAGAAGAACGAGGCGCACGGTGCCGCGATCGGTCACCGTATCGGCGATCTTCGAGAGGGCCTTGCACTGCCGCGCCTCGCAGACGTGGATGAACTCGCCGATCTCGGGCGAGTTGACGATGTCATTGAGTTCTTCGAGGGTCATGGGCGATAGCCTCCGATTTGCCGGGGCGGCGGGGACGCCGCCCCTACTTGACGTTTGCGCCGCTCCAGCCGAGCTTGCGCGCCAGCACTTCGTAGGGATCGTAGCCGTCGAGTTCCACGAGGCGGGCCGTCACGGCCGCGCGGCGGATCTCGGCGGACTCGTCCTCCTGGAGGTCGAAGACCTTCTCGCCGTCCGCATAGACGCCGAGCTTCTCGGCCTCGCCCGTGACCCGTCGGCGGCAGGTCACGGTGAAGCGCACCGTGTCGCGCGTCACCATCGGACGCGTGCTGAGGGCGTGGGGACAGACGGGGGTGAGGGCGAGGACGGCGGCATCGGGCATCAGGACGGGACCGCCCGCCGCGAGCGAATACGCGGTCGAGCCGGTCGGGGTCGCGATGACGAGTCCGTCGGCGATGTAGTGCGTCACCGCGCGTCCGTCGGACTCGACGTCCATCGCCGCGACGTGGCCGGACATCTCGTGCATCACGACGACGTCGTTGAGCGCCACGGCCCGCTCGGACGCCGTGCCGGCGCGCTTGACGACCTCGAGCATCGTCCGCTCGTGAATCCCGTACCGCCCGCGCGCCAGCATCCGAAGCGCCTTCTCGAATTCGCCGGTGCCGACGCTCGAGAGGTAGCCGAGTCCGCCTAGGTTGAGGCCGAGGATCGGCAGGCCGGGAAACTCGTGGACGGCCCGAAGAATCGTCCCGTCGCCGCCGAGCGAAACGAGGACGTCGGCCGAGCCCGTCGTGACGGTGAGGCCGAGCGCCTTCGCCGCGGCCGCGAGCGGCCGCTTGGCCGCCCGCGCCTTGGGCTTGGCGGAATTGACGTAGAATCGGATCTTCATAGTCTTCAAGAGCGCCGACGGACCATCCATCCCCAAGCAATCAGCCGCCATTCGACCGAAGCGCCTTCGGGCTTAAGGACTTCAGGGATAGTCCGCCGGCAAAGTCAGGACCTCACAGCCGTCGTCGGTGATGGCGACCGTGTGTTCGAAGTGCGCGGAGAGGCAGCGGTCGCGCGTGACGACCGTCCAGTCGTCCTCGAGCACGAGCGTCTTCTCGCCGGCCTTCGTCATGGAAATCATCGGTTCGATGGCGATCGTCATGCCGGGACGGAGGACGAGCTTCGTCCCCGGGACGCCGTAGTTCGGCACCTCGGGATCCTCGTGGACCGTCCGCCCGACGCCGTGCCCGATCCAGTCGCGCACGACGCCGAAACCGGCCGCCTCCGCGACCTGCTGGATTGCGTAGCCGACGTCGCCGAGATGCACGCCCGGGCCGCACGCGGCGATGCCCGCCTTCAGGCAGGCCTTCGTCGTCTCGACGAGGCGGATCGTCTCGGGATCGGTGACGCCCAGGGCGACCGTCCGCGACGTGTCGCCGTGGAAGCCGTCCTTGAAGATGCCCACGTCCGTCTTCACGAGGTCGCCGGGCATGATCACCCGGTGGGGACTCGGAATGCCGTGGATCACCTCGTCGTTGATCGAGACGCAGAGATGGCCCGGGAAGCCCGCGTACTTGTAGAAGCTCGCCTTGACGTTGTGCTTCCGGCAGTAGTGGACCACCAGGTCGTCGAGCTCGCCGGTCGTCACACCCGGGGCGACGGCGTTCGCGCAAATGTCGCGGATCTCCGCGCTCATCCGGCACGCCTCGCGCATCCGGGCGATCTCGGCCTTGGACTTGATGTCTACTTTCAAGGTTACATCACCTTGAGGAAGTTCGCGGCGACGTTGTCGACGCCGGTCATGCCGTCGACCGTCTTGAGAAGGCCCTTCTCCTTGTAGAACGCGATCAGCGGCTCGGTCTGCTGATGGTAGACGACGAGACGGTCCTTGACCGTGTCGGGATTGTCGTCCTTGCGGATCGTGAGCTTCTCGCCGCAGACGTCGCAGATGCCCTCCACCTTGGGCGGGAGGTTCTTGACGTGGTAGCCGGCCTTGCACTTCGGGCACGTGCGGCGGCCCGCGATGCGGTCCTGGATGATCTCGTCCGGGACGTCGATGAGCACGGCGCTCTTGACGGGCGCGCCCATCTCGTCGAGGATCTTGGCCTGCGCGAGATTGCGCGGGAAGCCGTCGAGGAGCATGGTGACATCACCGGTCGTCTCAGCGACGACGTCCTTGATCATCGTCGCGATCAGCTCGTCGGCGACAAGCTTGCCGGCTTCCATGGCCTCCTTGGCCTGCTTGCCCGCCTCCGTGCCCTTGGCGACGGCGCCGCGGAGAAGGTCTCCGGACGAGACGTGCTTGAGATTCGCCTTCTCGGACGCGAGCTTGCCCGCGACCGTACCCTTCCCCGAACCCGGGGCGCCCAGCAGAATAACGATGTTCATGATGACTCCTATTATAACAAAAAATCAGGCGGGAGAGAGGGTTCGCAGCTGTTTCCTGGCTTTCTGCTCGACCAGGTCGGCGACGCGCGCGGCGGCGTCGGGGGTCGCGAGCGCGAGCATCTTCCGTCCCATTTCCGCGAGGCGCTCGGGCTTCTCGTACTTGCTCAGGAGATAGCGGCAGATCTGGTGCGCCGAAAGCTTGTCCTGCACGCCCTCGTCCGCCGCGGTAACGGCCGCGAAGGCCTCCGCGTTGAAGTGCTGGTGGTTGCGCATCGCCGACGGCAGCGGGATGAGGAACGCGGGCTTGCCGCAGGCGGCGAGCTCGAAGCAGGTCGAGGCACCCGCGCGCGCGACGACGATGTCCGCGGACGCGAAGGCGTTCGCCATCTCGTTCTCGAAAGCCTGGACGCGGGAGGGCAGCGCCGCCTGGGCGTAGGTCGCGAGGACCGGTCCCTCGTCCTTGACGCCGGTCTGGTGGATGACGTAGAGCGGACGCGTGGCGCAGTGGCTCTTGAGCTCGCGCTGGAGCAGCACGAGCGCCTCGCTCATCAGGCAGTTGACCGCGTGGGCGCCCTGGCTGCCGCCCGTCACGAAGACGACGAAGGCGTTCTTGGGAATGAAGTCGAACCGGCGGCCGGCGGTGATGCCCTGACGGACGGGGAGTCCCGTGCGGACCGTCTTCGCGTGCGGCAGGTACTTCTCCGTCGCCGCAAAGCTGATCGCCACGGTCTTCGCATAGCGCGACAGGAGCTCCACCGCCCGGCCGGGCACGGTGTTGGCCTCGTGAAGGACCACGGGGACGCCGTAGGCGTGGGCCGCGAGGACGGGCGGCAGCGACGAGTAGCTGCCCATCGCCAGCAGGACATCCGGACGGAACCGGCGCATCTCGCGGCGGCAGCGGAAGATCGAACGGAGGATCGCGAAGGCGTTCTTCAGCGACATCTGGCGGGCGCCGGTCGAGAAGAGCGGACCGTCCCAGTTGCGCATCACGCTCGACTCGACGTCACGGCCCGAATCCCAGACCACGACCTCGTGTCCGCGCCGCTTCAACTCCTCCGCGACCGCCAGTCCCGGAAAGGCGTGTCCGCCGGTTCCACCGCATGCCACCACGATCTTCATCACGTCCCCAAGACTCCTCTCTCACCAATCCCTGCCGCCGCGCGAACGGCGTTCGACCTCCTTGGCCCGACGCGCCTTGTGTTCGGCGCTCCGCTCCAACACCCGCAACAGCTTCTCCCGGTCGGCCTTCTCCTGCTCGGACGGCTCCGCCGCCTGCGCCTCCGCGGCCCCGTCCTTCTTCTCGTCGCCGTCCTCCCCGTCCTCGGGCTTGCCCTCGTCTTCCTTCTCGTCCTCGGCGCCCTGCTGGCCGTCCTCTTCCTTGCGCTCGCCGTCCGGATCCTTCTCGTCCTTGCCGCTCTCGTCCTGCTGCTGATCCTGCTGGCCCTGTCCGCCCTGCTGATCCTGCTTCTTCTGATCCTGCTTCTTCTGGTCCTGATTCTTCTGGTCCTGCTTCTGCTGCTGTTGGTCCTGCTGCTGTTGGTTCTGCTGTTGCTGGTTCTGCTGTTGCTGCTGGTCCTGCGGCGGCCGGGGACGGAGCTCCAAGATCTGCCGCATCAGGTCAAGCGCGCGCGCCTGCTCCTGCTTGTCGGCCGCGCGGCAGCAGGCCGTCTGCACCTCCTCGAGTTCGGACGCGAGGGACTCGATCTGCTGACGGGCCTCGGCCGTCAGCGGCGGCTGGTTGGTCGCCGTCTGCCGCGACTGCTCGTATTCCTCGGCCCACTGCGGGAAGCGCTGGCGGAAGGCCTTCGTGTAGGCAAGCGCGTCCGCCTGCCAGGTCCGGGCCCCGACCTCGGCGGCCCCGGCGAGGGCGTTGGTCTGGGAGGTCCGGTCCTCGTCGAGCGCCGACCAGGCGTCGAGCGTCGCGCGGTAAAGTTCCGTGACGGCCGACTCCGCCCGGGCAACCGTCTCCACCGCCTCCGGATCGAGGTCGGCGAACTGCGTCGCGGACCTAGCCACGTCCGCACGGACCGTGCCGACGATGCCGCCGACCGACTCCGCCGCTTCCGGCGCCGTCTCCTCGAGCTTCCGTCCGAACACCAGCAGGGCGTCGGCGCGCTCCCGGGCCCGCCGCTCCAGGTCGTCGCCCTTCGAGACGCGTTCCGCAGGCGCAAGGGACGGCAGGTCCTTCGCCTCGCCGTAGAAGGACCGCAGGTCGGCGAGCGTCGCCTTGATGACGGCGGACGGCTCCTGGTTGCCGGTCGCCTCAAGGAGGCGCTTCACGCGCACCTCCTCGCGCAAGTCGGCGAGTCCGTCAGTCGCCCGCGTGAAGTTGGCGTTCGCCCGCGCGAAGTCGTCGGCCTTCCGCGCATCGGCGGGGAACGACCGCAGCACCGTCTGCGCCGCCGCCGCCGCGGACTCCAGGTGCGCGAGCCGTCCCTCGCTGTCACCGGCCTCGGCCCTTTCGCGGGCCCGGTCGTGCTCGATCCGGGCGACCAGCTCGGCGGCGCGCGCCGCATGCGTCTTGACCTGCATCAGCGGCCGAAGCCGCTCGAGCGCGTTCGTGAAGTCGCCGTCGCGGTAGGCGGCGATACCCGCATTCCAAGCCTCGCTTTCGGGGGACAGTCCCTCCTCCGCCCGGGCGCCAACGCCCAGGAACACCAGTCCGACCAGAAGTATCTTGCTGAAGAGTTTCACTTTTCTGATATTATACCAAAACAGTCAGGATGTGATGCGTTTGACAATCAGGTCCATGGAGGCCGCTCCCGTCTCCAGGCGGCGGACGACCGCATCGAGCGCCGCCACGGCCGCGGCATGGGCGGCGGGGTCGGTCAGCCACGGACGCACCGCCTCCGCCACCGCCTCGGCGGTGAAAGCCTCCTGCAGGAGCTCCGGCATCGGCTCGGGCCCCTCCCGTCCCGTCTTCTCCCAGACGATGTTCGCGAGCCCGATGTGGCTGATCTCCTTGATCACGCGCCGCGCGAACCACGCGAGAAAGGCGTCCACCCTGTAGACGAGCACGGTCGGACAACGCGCCAGCGCCGCCTCCAGGGTCGCCGTCCCGCTCGCCACGATTGCGCAGTCGGCCTCCAGCAACAGCTCGCGCGCACCGCCGAGCCGGAGGGTGGGGACGGGGGAACGGGGATCGGGGAACGGGAACCCGGCGAGGACCTTTTCGATCGCAGCCTTGGCGCGTTCGCCTGCGGCCGGGATGACGGCACGGACGCCGGGGAGCTTCGCGAGGGCGGCGAGCATCGTCGGGAGGATGCGCTCGATCTCGCCGAGACGGCTCCCGGGCAGGAGCGCGACGAGCTTCGGGGCGCCGGGGACGGACGGCTTCCGCTTCAGGGAGGCGAAGGCCTCGGCGAGCGGATGGCCGACGAATTCGGCAAGCCCCGGACGGAAGAGCGCCGGCTCGAACGGGAAGAAGCAGCAGAGCCGGTCGAGCGCCGCCTCGATCTTCGGAATGCGGCCCTTCTTCCAGGCCCAGACCTGGGGACAGACCACGTGGACCGTCTTCACGCCACGGGCCTTCGCATAGGCGGCGAGCTTGAGGTTCATTCCGGGATAGTCGACCGTGCAGACGACATCGGGCTTCCAGTCGTCGATCGCACGTTCCATCGTCTTCTTCACCCCGAGGAAGTAGCGCAAGCGCTTCAGGACCGCGAGAAAGCCCATGACCGCAAGGTCCGCCGTCTTGAAGCCGTAGTCCGCATAGCCCCTGATTTCGTGTCCCGCGAGCCGCGCCGCAAGCTGCCGCGCGTAGAGAAGTCCCGACTCTTCGCCTGCCAACAACAAGATCTTCATGCCGCCCCCTTTCGTCCGTCAGGATGCCGCCACTGGCCGCAACGGCGCGGGGGAAAGCCCGCTGTCGATGCCGACGATCGCCATGCCCTGCGCGTTCGCGTAGGCGACCACGGCCTCGCGGTCGAGGAGAACGAGCCGTCCCGCCTGGAACGCGAGTGCGGTGGCTCCAGCCCTGTGCATGACCTTCAGGGTCTTGAGTCCGACGACCGGGATGTCGAAACGCATGTCGTGGCCGACACGCGCGGCCTTGTAGACGACGGACCCCTTGCCGCCGAGCTTGCCGCCGCGCTTGATCGCCGCGTTCGTGCCCTCGAAGGCCTCGACGGCGAGGACCATACCGGATTTCACCATCACGGTCTGTCCGACGTCGTGGTGTCCGACGTCCTTGACCACCTCGGCCGCATGCGCGACATCGCGCGCCTCGGCGTCGGTGAAGCCGCGCACGGTGAGCGGTCCGACACCTGGCATGTGGTCGTCCATGAAGCAACTCGCGGGCAGGATCGGAACGCCGACGTCCGCGAACTTCTCCGAGAGCTTACCGAAGATCGTGTGGGCCGTCTTGACGTCGAGTTCCGCCAGCCAGCGCTTCACCTCGGGATCGAAGCGGCCGCGGAAGAGGGAGAGCGGATTCACCTGCCCGGCGAGGAAGGCCCCCTCGTAGCCGTTGGCGCCGCACCAGCGGATGCCCTCGGCGATGCCGCCCAGCGTGATCCAATGCACGTTGTCCGCCGCCTTCCACGTCGCGCGGTCCGTCGAGCCCTTGATGGCGACGCAGTCCATCTGCCGGACGCCGGCCTTCTTGGCGCCCTCGATGAGCAGTCTGGGGTAGGCCCCCCAGCCGGCGATGACGATCAGCTTGTTCATTTCAGGGCCCTCGCGATGCGGTCGTCGAGATCGTGCGCGGCGAGCGCGTCCAGAAGCGGATCGAGCGCGCCGTCGATGATCCGGTCCAGCGCATAGAGCGTCAGGTCGATGCGGTGGTCGGTCATACGGTTCTGCGGGAAATTGTAGGTGCGGATGCGCTCCGAGCGATCGCCGCTGCCCCGGAGCGACAGGCGGTCGGCCCCGAGCTTCTCCTCTTCCTGACGGCGCTTGAAGTCGAGAATGCGCGCCTTCAGGGTCGCGAAGCACTTCTCGCGGTTCCGCTGCTGGCTGCGCTCGTCCTGACAGACGGCGACGAGCCCGGTCGGGAGATGCGTCATGCGGACGGCCGACTCCGTCTTGTTGACGTGCTGACCGCCCGCGCCGCCCGCGCAGAAGAGGTCGATGCGGATGTCCTTCTCGGGAATCTCGAGCTCGTCTTCCTCGTCCGCCTCCGGAAAGACGACCACGGTCGCCGCGGAGGTGTGGATGCGCCCCTGCGCCTCGGTCACCGGCACGCGCTGCACGCGGTGTCCGCCCGACTCGAAGCGGAAGCGCCCGTACGCCCCCTCGCCGAGCACGGTGAAGACGATCTCCTTGTAGCCGTCGAGGGAGGTCGCGTTCTCGTTCATCACCGAGACCTTCCAGCCGTGCGCCTCGCAGTAGCGGCAGTACATGCGGAAGAGGTCGCCCGCGAAGAGCGCGGCCTCCTCGCCGCCCGTCCCGGCACGGATCTCCATCACTGCGGGACGCGACTCGAAGGGATCCGGCGGCAGCAACGCCGCGAGCACGTGGCGCTCGGCCTTCTCGAGCTCGCCCTTCAGCACCTCGAGCTCCGCGGCCGCCTCGTCCTTGAAATCGGGATCGGCGAGCAGTTCCTCGTTGCCGCGGATGTCGCCCGCCACCTTCTCGTAGGCGGAATAGGCGCTCTCGAGCTTTTTGAGAAAAGCGTGGTCACGAAGCGTCGCCCGGTAACGCTTCGCGTCCGACAAAACATTCGGGTCGCTCAGGTCCGCTTCCACGGACGCCAAACGACCCAGAACATTCTCGATCTGTCGTGCGTCGATCAAACTTACTTCGCGAACTTCGCGTAGCGCTTCTTGAACGAATCAACGCGACCCTCGGTGTCGACCATGGCCTTCTGGCCCGTGAAGTACGGGTGGCAGGCGCTGCAGGTGTTGACCGTCATTTCCTTCTTCGTGGAACGGGTCTTGATGACGTTGCCGCACGCGCAGGTAATCGTCGCGTCGCCGTAGGCCGGATGGATGTCTTTCTTCATTTTTCTTCTACCTTTCGAAATTGAGCGGACATTATACCCTATTTGGACGGGGATGACAAGGGGGTAATTCAGTAAATGCGAATGAAGGTGTCGGCCTTGAGCCGGTCGATCCACGCCGCATGCAGGCGGCGGCTGTTCTCGGCGATCACGTTCGCCTTGACGTCGTCGTAGGCTTCGGCAAAGCTCTTGACCCTGGCAACGGTCTCCTTGTCCTTGCGCAGCAGGAAGCTCCAGCCGGCAAGGTCCACCCACGGGGAGGTTTCGCCGATCTTGAGCTTGGCGATCTCGGTGCAGATCTCCGGCTTGAACACCGCCACGGGATCAACGTCCTTCCAGGCGCCGCCGTCCTTCGCGTGCGTGTCGGCCGAATACTTGCGCGCCGCGGCGGCGAAGGAGTCGGACTTGACCAGCCCCTCGACCTCGGCGCGCTTGCCCGCGTCCTCCGGCTTGAGCAGGATGACGGAAACGGACACCAGGCTTCCGGCCTGATAGCGCTCGGGATGCGCGGCGTATTCGGAACTCATCTCGGAGGGAGACGCCGTGACGTTCTTCGTCACCGTGTTCCAGCACATCGCGCTGACGATCATCTCCTCCTTCTTGGACTGGCGCCAGTCGGCGAAGGTGAGCTTCTCCTGCGCCAGCGCCTCGATGAGCCGATTGCGGTCGCCGCCGAATTTCTCCTCGACAATCGTGCGGATGCGGTCGTCGACGACCCAGTCCTGCATGGTCACCTTGGCCGCCTCGGCGGCCTTGAGGATGAGCTCGCGCTCGATGAGCGCGTCGCGGGCCGCCTCGAAGCGCGCCTTGTCCCGAGCCCCGCCCGCGGCGGACAGCACCTCGCTGCGGAGGATTGACTTCGACCCCACCGTCGCCACAATGCCGTCGACCTCCACCGCGCTGGCAGCCAGCGGAAGGACGAACGATGCAAGAATGAAGAACTTCGTCATTCGCCCCTCGCCTTACAGCATCGCCGCGATGCCGGCGCCCACCATCGGGGCGTCGTCGACCTGCGGCGTGATCGCGTAGTGGATGTTGCGCGCCTTTACGAGCATCGCATCGAGTTCGCGCTGGACCGTGCCGGCGAAATCGATAGCCCGGGTCTTGTAGTAGGTGGAACCGTCGGCATTGATCGCCACCGGCTCGGCCGGATCGGCCCCCTCTCCCGTCTTAATGACGAAAGCCGCCAGATGCACGGCCGTGAGCACCGCCGCCCGCTCGATGATCGGCAGACCCAGGCGGCGCGCCATCTGCGCGTCGGTCGCATCGGCGAAGATCGCTTCGAGAGGATTGTCGCGCCCCTCCTTGCGGAAAGCGGCGAGAAAGTTGTCGAAGTCCATCGTCTCGAGCTGGGCGAGCGACATCACCTTCCTGGCTGCGCCTTCCGAGAAAAAGCCGGCCTTGGCGGCGGCCTTGAAAACCTCGAGCCCGAGCGGACCGAGGTAGCCGCCGGAGATCATCTTCTCGAACGGATTGTGGCCGCCGTCGGACAGTTTGGCCGCGAGCGCTTCATCGAAACGCGACCTCTTCATCTTGTTGAAGTTTCCGCTTTCGGCGTTGATAATCATCATCCCGTCCTCGGGCAGGTTCTGCAACTTGCGGATGTTGACGTTCTTCTCGACGTAAGCCGCGTTGGTGCCGGTGCCCAGAATGAAGCCGATATAGGAGGAATAGGTCTTGTCGCCCTCCGTGGCCTTGGCCGCGAGCAGGGTCGCCACCGTGTCGTTGACGATGGCGATCTTGCCGCCGCCCACGCGCTTCATCAATTCGCTGCCAACATACTGGCCGACGATTTCCGGCGCCTGGATACCTTTCGTCCAGCAGTTCAGCTTCGCGTCGAGATCGGGCGTGGCGTCGGCGGGATAGGAGAAGCAAAAGCCGATTTTAGGAACCGTCGCGTAGGCGCTCACGCGCCCGATCTCCTTGGCGAAGGCCGCATAGAACGTGTCGGCGTCGACTGCACCCTTGGTACCAGGCATGGGCTGGTTGAGCTTGTTCTCGATCTTGGGCGGAATCGAAACGACGGCGGAGCGGAAATTGGTGCCGCCGGCATCGAGCACTGCCGCCTTGGCTCCGACCGGGACCTTGCCGTGCACACCCACGTAGGTGGGAATCATCGCCAAGGAGCTCGGCTCGCCGGCCAGGCCTTTTTCCATCTCGGAGATAAAGGCGCCGATCAAGGCGACCCGATTGATTTCGGCCGCGGTGACGAAACCGTTTTCACTCAGAAACGCTTCAGGTGTCTGCATCTTTCAACAATCCTTTCACTAAGGTAATCCAGTCTTCGTTGGAAAGCTCTTCAGCTCGTGCCGTAGATTGTATCATATCCTTGAAAATGCTGCCAAGTTGTTTGCGCCGGTGTTCGAAGGCCTGCTTGGTCAAACGATGGAAAAGTTCGCGTTCCTTCTCGGAAAACGCGACATTCCGCTCGTGGCGAGTGAGACGGACGACGGACGAGCCGATCTCGGGACGCGGCCAGAAGCAGCTCGCCGCCACCTTGCGCACGATCTTCACGTCGTAGTCGAGCTGGGCCCAGACGCCCGCGAGGCCGCGCGTCTTCGACCCTTCCTTCGCCGCCAGGCGCTCGGCGACCTCGGTCTGGACGAGCACCGTCATCGCGGGAAGCTCGCGCTGCTGGACGAGCTCGAGGAGAATGCGCGTCCCCGCCTGATAGGGCAGGTTCGAGATCATGCAGTCGAACGGCTGCGGATCGGGCGCGGCGGGATGGTCCTCGGGCAGGCGGCCCGCAATCACGTCGAGGGCGTCGCCCGCGATGACCGTCAGGCTCTCCGGATTCCCGAGCGATTCCGCCAGGCGCGCGGCGAGGACGGGATCCTTCTCGACCGCCGTCACCGCACAGCCGCGGCGAAGCATCTCCTCGGTGAGGACGCCGAGGCCGGGACCGATTTCCAGCACCTTCGCCGCCGTGGGGTCGCCGACCCCCGCAAGCCCCGCGTCGACGATCGCCTCCAGGGCGTTGCGGTCGATGAGGAAGTTCTGTCCCAGCACCTTGTTCGGGTGGAAGTCGTTTTCAATGCACCAGGCCTTCACCTGGCTCGGACTCGTCAGATTCATGTGTTCCCCTTAGAAGATGCGGTCGAGAAGCGTGATGCGCTTCCACTGCGGTTTGTCGATCGGTCCCGTCAGGCGGAACTCGAGCAGGGCCTTGGTCACCGGCGTCAGGACCGTGTGGACCACCTGCCCGACGACCGACCCCTCCTTGAACAGGCGCACCGCGACGACGAAGTCAAGGTCGTCCCGGACCATGTCGTACGTTCCCTTGCCCTTGATGGAAACGAGTCCACCCTCGACATAGACGTTATCCGACTTGAAGACGCCGTTGTCGATGACGAAGTCCGTCGAGGCCTCGGACTGGTTGACGAGGGACGACACGCCGGGAACCGTCTCGGCCAGGACCTCCGTCAGCGCGGCGAAGAGCTTCATCTGCGCCAGATGCCCCTGCGAGACCTTCACGGTCCCCTTGCCGTTGAGCGTCCGCACCAGGTTGGTTCCGAACATGCCGCTCAGCTCGATGTCCGCGTCCACCTTGCCGTGCCGCTCGCCCAGATCGAACGTCAGGAGGTCCGCAACCTCCCCCAGCGACCCGTCGCGGTACTTCGCCTGCAGCGAGAAATGCGACTTGTCCCGCTCGAAGCCCTCCAGATACGCCGTGCAGGTCCATTCCATCGCTCCGCCCGTCTTGCCGGTCGCCTTCGCCGAGACCGTCACGACGTCGCGCCGCAGCGTGAAGTCCGCCGTCATGTCGTTGACCTGCAGCCCGACGACCGACCCGTGCCGGACCCGCAGCGCGCCCTTCACGTCGTTGCCGTCCAGATCCTCGTCCGAAACGCCGCAGCGTCCCGAAACCGTCAGCTGCGGCGGCACGTCGAAGTCCAGCCCCGCGAAGTCCTCCCGGTCGAAGAACGCGATGACGGACAGCAGGTCGTCGAACTTCAGCTCGCTGTCCAGCGCATAGGTCAGCCGGACCGGCCCATCGGCGTTGCCGACGGTCAGCTCGCCGCCGAACCGCCGCCCCTCGCGGTCCACCGTCTCCAGCGGATCCACCGACACGTCGACCCGAAACTTCGCCTCGTTCTTCGCCATCGCGCGGTAGGACACGCGAACCGATCCCCGCCCCTTCGCCAGCGGCACGCCCTGGTACCGGAAGTTCCGCGCCGTCATGTTCTCGAAGGCCAGGTCGAAGTCCCCCCTCCCCAAGTCGCCGGAAAAGCGGAACGTAACCGGAATCGGATCCTCAATCTCCGTGAACGCCGCCACGTACGGCAGGACGAAGTCCGCCTCGAGCAACCTGACGACCGGCGCGATCTGCGTGAACGCGACACGGCCCTCCGTCAGTCCGCTCACCTTCCCCTCCGCCAGGTTGACCGTCAGGCCGCCCCGCACGGACAGCACCTGGTCGCGGTCGACCATCGAAACGTCCAGGTCCCGCAACACGATCTTCCGGTCGCTTACCTCAAGCCGCGCCTCCACCCGGTCCGGCGCAAGGCCCAGAATCACCGGGTGGTCAAGCGTCACCTTCAGCGCCGGCAGGTCCGGGATCTCGGGCTCGATCCAGCCGGCCGTCTCCCCGTGGGACTCCGGAATCCGCAAGAAGTTCGCCCCGACCACCTCGATCTCCTGCCGCCGATAGTCATAGGTAACGGCCTTCGCCACGCAAATCGGATTCCCCAGGCTGTCCTCCTGCCGCAGGTCGTACGCCCGCACCCCCTGCAGGCGCAACCCGTGACGGAACCCGAACGACACCGCCTTGATCCGCACCCGCATCTCGTCCGTCGACAGCCGGTTCTCGATCCGGTCCACGACGAAACGCGGCAGACGCTGCTCCCGGAAGAAAAGACTTCCCAGGAAAAGCAAAAGAACGATGAGGACTATCCCCACCGTTCCCATCGTGTATTTCAACACTCGCTTCACCTTGCCGCAATTCCTCTCAGTGCATCACCTCTGCCGTTGGCAGCCCCTAGGAGAGTCGAACTCCTCTTGCCTGGATGAGAACCAGATGTCCTAGCCGATAGACGAAGGGGCCAAGTTGTTGGTGCACCCGGTGGGATTTGAACCCACACACCTTGCGGCACCAGAACCTGAATCTGGCGTGTATGCCAATTTCACCACGGGTGCTACGGGGACATAGTATCTCATAAATCGGACGAAACGTCAACCCCGATTCTTCACTTTTTCAAAAAAATCCTTCACCCCGGCAAAATGCCACGCATCCAGCGTGATTTTCCACTCTTTTCCGATCAAAACGAGGATCGACTTCTTCTCCCAGGCCGAGGTGTCGACCCGTTCGATGTCCGCATAAGCGCGGCGCACCCCGTTGCAGACGAACCCGTCGTCGTCGAAGGAGAAGTCGAGACGGCACGCGAGGAGGAGATGGACGCCGACGCCTGCGGCGGCCAGCAGGCCGAGGAGGGCGAAGATCCGCTGCGTGCGCACCTTCTGAGCCTTGAAGCCCTCGAGCATCGCCGCCGAGCCCTCGGGCGCCTCGCTTCCCTCGATGGAGGCATAGAGCGCCGGTGCCGGCGTCGCCGGGTAGCGGACGAGGCCGTCATAGGCGAAGAGGCCGCCGAGGCCGAGAAAGACGACGAACGCAAAGAGATGCTTGAACAGGAATTCGCGGTTGACTTTCAGTTTCATGTCCGTATTATAGCACAAGCGCGGTCAGGCGCGGGGATGGTACTTGCGGTGAAGTTCGCCGAAGCGCGCCTGGTCGACGTGCGTGTAGACCTGGGTCGTGCCGATGTCGGCGTGTCCGAGCATCTCCTGGATCGCCCGGATGTCGGCGCCGCGCTGGAGGAGATGCGAGGCGAAGCAGTGCCGCAGCACGTGCGGCGAGATGCGGTCGGCGGCGATGTCCGCCGCGAGCGCGCGCTCCTTGATAATCTTGAAGACGCCCTGCCGGGTGAAGGGTCCGCCGCGCCGCGTCACGAAGACGTGGCGCTCGGACGCGTCGCCGCGGGCGAAGACCTCGCGGGCGGACGCCAGGTACGCCGCGAGCGCCCGGCCCGCCGCACCGCCGAGCGGCACGACCCGTTCCTTCGACCCCTTGCCCAGGACGCGCACCAGCTCGCCGTCCGCGATCACGTCGTCCACCGTCAGCCCGCAGAGTTCGCTCACGCGCAATCCGCAGCCGTACAGCACCTCGAGGATCGCCCGGTCGCGCAGCGTGCGCGGGTCGTCGCCGTCCGTCTTGTCCAGCAGGCGGAAGGTCTCCTCCTCGGACAGGATCCGCGGCAGGGGAAGGCCCTTCTTCGGCGCCGCCAGCTGGTCCGTCGGGTCGGCGGACACCATCCGCCGCTCCTTCAGGTACCGGAAGAACTGCTTGACCGCCACGAGCCGCCGTGCCCGCGTCGCGGCGGACCGCCCCTGGGTCCGCTCGCCGCGCACGTACTCGGCGATCGTCTCGCGCGTCACCTCCGCGGCCGCGCCAATCCCCCGGGACTTGAGATAGTCCCCGAAGCTCCGCAGGTCGCGTCCGTAGGAAAGGCAGGTGTTCTCCGCCATCTCGCGCTCGTACCGGAGCGCGCCGACAAACGTCTCAACCTCGTCCTCGAACCGCGACATGCCGCGTCCGCCCTTACAGCCGCCCCAGGAAATCGTCGATCAGCGCACTCATGTGCGGCTTCGCCGCCGCCCCGGCCGCCATCACCTCCTGGTGGTTGAGCGCCTGGCGCGAAATGCCCGCCGCCAGGTTGGAGACGAGCGAAAGCCCCGCCACCTTCATGCCGCACGCCTTCGCGAAGACCGCTTCGGGAACCGTCGACATGCCCACGACGTCCGCGCCCTGCGCCTTGTACGCCTGGATCTCCGCCGGCGTCTCGTAGCACGGACCCGACGTGTACGCGTACACGCCGTCCATCACCCGCAGTCCGAGCCGGTTCGCGCTCGCGTGCAGCAGCTCCGCAAGCCGACGCTGGTAGACCTCCGACATGTCGGGGAAGCGCTCGCCCCAGTCGGGGTTGTGCCGGCCGATCAGCGGATTCTGTCCCACCAGGTTGATGTGGTCGCGGATGATCACGAAATCGCCCGGACGGAGCACCGGGTTGATGCCGCCCGACGCGTTCGTCAGCAGCACCGTCGGACACCCCATCCGCCGCAGGATCTCGATCGGCAGCACGACCGGCTCCCAGCCGACGCCTTCGTAGTAGTGACGGCGTCCGCACCACGCCACGATCCGCTTGCCCGCACGCTCGTACAGGATGAACTCGCCCGCATGCCCCTTCACCGTCGACGCCCCGAGCCCCGGGATGTCCGCATACGGGATGCGCACCAGGACGCGATCCGCCGTCAGCGCATCGCCCCAGCCGCTTCCGAGCAGGATGCCGACAGCGGGAATCCGCTCGAAGCACGCGTCAGGAAGATAACCAGCCGCCTTGTCAAAAAACGTCACATCCATCAGCAACCTCCCTTCTCCTTCTACCCCTCCAAACCTTCCAACCCTCTAGCCCTCCACCGGCCAGCACCGGAACTTCATGCCGCGGTAGGGACAGTTCCGCGAAAGCGACGCGAAGGTCGAGACGTCCACGGCGCGTTCGTCGCCGATCTCGATCGTCGTTCCGCCTTTTTCATTCTTCAGGCTCACTTCCCCCTTGGCAATGATGTCCCACGGCTTCTCGTACCAGGCCTTCGCCCAGTCCTCGACGGACATTCCCTCTTCCTCGACCATCACCCGGTAGGTGATCGGCACCGCGACCTCGAGGCCGATGATGCCGTTCGCGCTCGTCGCGAAGCCCTTGTCCTTCGTCGCCGCCGAATGCGGCGCGTGGTCCGTCGCGAACATGAGGACGCCGTCCTTCACCGCCCGCCGCAGCTCGGCGCGGTCCTCGCGGTTCCCGAGCGGCGGAGCCATCTTGAAGTTCGCGTCGTCCGCCACGAGGTCGTCGCACGTGAGCAACAGGTGGTGCGGCATCGCCTCGGCCGTCACGGGGAGTCCCTCGCGCTGCGCCGCCCGCACGAGCTCGACGCCCGCCGCCGTGGAGATGTGCTGGATGTGAAGCCGGCAGCCCGTTTCGCGGCAGAGCGAGAGATCGCGGCGAATCGCCTTCGTCTCGGTCTCGACGGAAATAATCGGCAGATTGAGCTTGCGCGCCAGGTCGCAGTCGCGGATCACGCCGCCCTTCAGTTCCTGCGGATCCATCGCGTGCTGGCAGACGACGATGTTGAGATCGTACGCCCGGCGCATCGCCTCCTCCATCACCTTGTCGTCCGCGACGTAGGAGCCGTCGTCCGTGAAGAACGCCGCCCCCGCCTCCGCGAGCGCCTCGAGGTCCGCAACCTCCTTCCCGAGCCGTCCCTTCGTGATGCAGGCCGACGTCAGGAGGGTGCAGCCCGTGACGCCGGACGCCGCAGCCGCCGCGCGCTGGTAGCGCATCAGGTCCGGCGAATCGCAGGCCGGCACCGTATTGGGCATCGTCACGACGGTGCGCATGCCGCCGCGCACGGCCGCCGCAAGGCCGCTCGCCGTCGTCTCCGCCGCCGGAAGGCCGGGATCGCGGAAATGGACGTGAACATCAACAAAGCCGGGAAACGTGTAAGTCGTCTTCATAGGCGACTATTATAGCACGAACTTTATGCCCGATGGAATTCCCTTTGGTAGTCGGCGTAATCCCAACTCAGGACCGTCCGCTCGCCGTCCGCCTTCGAGCGGAGGACGAGGTCCGGATGGCGGATGCCGTTGAACCAGCTCTGCTGCGCGAACGAATAGCAGCCGAGTCCGCCGAAGACGACCGTGTCCCCGACCGCAAGCGGCTTCGCGAAGTCATATTCGCCCAGCACGTCGCCCGCCAGGCACGAGACGCAGCCGAGGATTGTTGTGCGTCCGCCTACGGCCTGCGCCGGCTCGATCACGTCGGGCTTCATCTTGAAGAGAAGGAGGTCCGTCGCATGGCACGACCCCGAGACGTCCAGGACCGCGATGTCCTTCTCGCGGCGGATCACGTCGAGGACGTGCGCCTCGAGATAGCCCGAATAACGGACCAGGTATTCGCTCGGCTCGATGTAGACGTC
The DNA here is from genome assembly GCA_945947925.1 of uncultured Verrucomicrobiota bacterium. Classification (GTDB taxonomy): domain Bacteria; phylum Verrucomicrobiota; class Kiritimatiellia; order RFP12; family UBA1067; genus UBA1067. The sequence goes on along the minus strand of CAMEZU010000002.1, from coordinate 1,116 downwards.
GAGCGTTGAAGGATGAGTGTTGAAGGATGAATGAAGGAGTTCTTTCAGCTGCCTGACCGCGGCGACGGCGCGCGGGGTCGCGAACGCGGGATCGTTGATCACCTCGCCGCCGCCCAGGTTGATCCAGCGGAGAGAGCGCTTGATGGTTTGGATCGTTTGACTGTCTGATTGGCCCAGCTTCGCGGCGAACCGTTCGACGAGTTCGGCGAAGTCGTCGGCATAACCTTCGCAGAGCGCGTGAATGTGGATCCCCTCCAGCCCTTCGAGAAGATCGAGCCGTTCCAGCGCCTCCAGCTCCTCCCACGTCACGCCGAAGCGCGAGTCGGGGCAGCACGGATCGTAGGCGAGGCAGTCCGCGGACGAAAACCCGGGGTTGACGCGCAGGCCGACGCTGCAGCCCTTCCCGCGGGCGTACGCGCCGAAGCGCGCAAGCTGCGCGAGCGAGTTGAAGACGACGTGCGAGCACGTCGCGCAGATTTCCTCCATCTCGTCCTCGGTGTAGGCCGGCGCATGCACGTGGACCTGATGCCGGGACGCCGGGAGACCCGCGCGGGCGAGCTTCGCCTCGTAGAGTCCCGAGCAGGTGAAGCCTTCGACCGAGGGCAGCAGCGCCGGGAAGGCCGAAGGGAGCGGAAAGCTCTTGAGCGCCATCAGAAGATGTACACCGAGACGGCCCGCATTGCCCTTCGCAATCCGGGCCGTCTCCGCGAGCTTGTCCAGGTCGATGATGTAGCGGGGCTTCATGGGATAATGTAGAAGTATGAATGATGAAGTATGAATGGCGGAACAGAATTCCTTATGTTCAAGAGCTGCAACGCCCTTCACTCATCACTCAACACTCATCATTCATACTTCATGCCTCATACTGCTCCTGTCACGGCACCGCGACAGGCGTGAACGTCTCCTGCCAGGGCAGGCCCTGCGCGTTGAGCGCGTCCATGAACGGATCGGGGTCGAACTCCTCGCAGGTGTGCACGCCCTTCGCCGTCCACTTGCCCTCGAGGAACATCATCGCGCCGATCATCGCCGGAACGCCCGTCGTGTAGCTGATCGCCTGCGAGCCGACCTCGGCGTAGCACTCCTGGTGGTCGCAGACCTGGTACACGTAGTAGTCGA
>CAMEZU010000001.1 GCA_945947925.1 uncultured Verrucomicrobiota bacterium | reverse complement strand
GTCCTCTCCTCCGGCTCGTCATCGGCTTCGAGGACCATCTGGGCGATGGCGAGGGCGACGACGTGGGGACAGACCTGGCCGAGCTTCTGGTTCTGGTAGCAGGGACAGTGCGACTCGATGCGGCCCTGTTCCTTGAGGACGAACGAGACGGGCATCTCCCAGCCGTCGGGACGTTCGATCTTGCCGCTGATGGTGACGGTGTCGTCATCATAGCGGACGCTCTTCACGTCCCCCGAGTTGACGATGGCGAGGGCCTGGTTGAAGACATCGGCTCCACCCCACCTAACAATTTCCTCACGCGTAATCCCGGACTTGATCATGGCGGATCAATTCCCCTCCAGATGCCTGAGCCGGAGCTGTCCGCAGGCGGCGTTCGCGTCCTTGCCGCGGCTGCGGCGGAGCATGGTCTGGACGCGGTTCTTCATGAGGACGTCGAGGAACATGAGGAGCGTCTGGTCGTCCGGCGTCTTGAAGTCGGGACGGTGCGAGACGGGCGAAAGGGGAATGAGGTTCACCTTGGCCATCGGGACGCGGCGGACCTGGCGCGCGAGTTCCTCGGCGCAGGCGCGGGAGTCGTTGACGCCCTTGATGACAGTGTACTCGAAGGTGATGATGCGCTTCGTCTTCGTCGTGTAGTCCGCGCACGCCGTGAGGAGCTCGTCGATCGGCCAGCGCTTGTTGACGGGCATGAGCTCGTTGCGGAGCGTGTCGTTCGGGGCGTGGAGGGAGACGGAGAGCTCGAACTGGATGCCTTCGGCGGCGAGCTTGGCGAAGCCGGGGACAACGCCGCAGGTCGAGAGCGTGATGTGCCGGGCGCCGAGGTTCGGTCCCTTGCCGGCGTTGATGAGCTTGAGCGCCCGCATCGTCTCGTCGTAGTTCATGAAGGGCTCGCCCATGCCCATGACGACGATGTTGGTGATTTCGCCGAGGCGGCGTCCGGCCATGTACTCGGCGACGATCTCGTCGGCGGTGAGCGAGCGGACGACGCCGCGCGAGCCGCTTGCGCAGAAGGCGCAGCCCATCGGACAGCCGACCTGCGTGGAGATGCACTGGGTGAAGCGTCCCGTCGCGGGGATGAGCACGGTCTCGACGGCGTTGCCGTCCTCGAAGCCGATGAGGAGCTTCTGCGTGCCGTCCGAGGATGTGGAGACGTCGAGCGTCTCGGCCTTCGTGATCGGAAACTCGGTCTTGAGGGACTCGCGGAAGTCCTTCGGCAGGGTCGTCGCCTGGTCCCAGTCGGTGATGTAGTCACGGTAGAGGGACTGCAGGATCTGGTCGGCGCGAAAGGCCCTCAGGCCCCGCTCCGTCAGGATCGGTTTCCACTCTTCCGGCAAAATGCTCCATGCTTTTCTCATAGGGGGATCGTCCGTCTTTCAAGAGAGAGTATTATACCATCAGCAGGCCGTCTTCTGCTATACTATTCCGTTATGGAACTGTTCGATACGCATGCGCATTTCGAGGGAACGTCCGAGGAGACGGCGGCCGTTCTCGAGCGGGCCTTCGCGTCCGGCGTCACCCGTCTCATGGCCATCGGCGGCAGCGAAAGCCTCAACCGGGGCGCCGGGCTTGCGGCTGACCTCGCCGCCAACCCAAGCGGCCAAACAACCCAAACGCCCCAACCTCTGCCTTCGGTCCTGAAGGCCCTCGGCTGGGACCGCGACCAGGCGGGGAAGGACCTGCCCGAGCTTGACTACACGGGCGTCTCGGCGGTGGGCGAGATCGGACTCGACTACTATTACGAAGGCGCGACGCGGAAGGACCAGCTCGCGCTTTTCGCGCGGCAGCTCGAGCTGGCGCGGCAGCTCGACCTTCCCGTCGTCATCCACACGCGCGAGGCGGACGACGACACGCTCGGCGTCCTGCGGGAGATTCCGTCGAAGGGCATCATCCACTGTTTCACGGGAACGCCGAAGTTCTGCGGGAAGCTCCTCGACCTCGGCTTCTTCGTCTCCATCTCGGGCATCGTCACGTTTCGGGCGGCGGACAACGTCCGCGAGTCCGCCCGCTACGTGCCGGACGACCGGCTCCTCATCGAGACCGACTCCCCGTTCCTCGCCCCGGTGCCCAAGCGCGGCAACCCGAACGAGCCCGCCTTCGTCGTCCATACAGCCAAGTTCCTCGCCGATCTCCGCGGCACGACGCCGGAGGCGCTCGCCCTGCTGACGACGGGGAACGCCTGCCGTCTCCTCGGGTGCTGAATTTTTGCTATAATACCACCACCTTTTGATTCGGGCGGTTAGCTCAGTTGGCTAGAGCATCTCCTTTACACGGAGAGGGTCGGGGGATCGTGCCCCTCACCGCCCACCAAATCTCTACCCCTAGCAGAAGAAGGGACGGCGTTTCAAAGGGAGAAATTTTTTCAAATTCCCCGTTGACTGACGCGGGGTTCGTTTGATATACTATGCAACCAATCACAAGGCCAGGTTAGCACAGTTGGTAGTGCGGCTCATTCGTAATGAGCAGGTCGGGGGTTCGAGTCCCTTACCTGGCTCCATCATGGCGGGAGTAGATCAATTGGTTAGATCAACAGATTGTGATTCTGTGGGTTGCGGGTTCGAGTCCCGTCTCCTGCCCCAGACCTGAAGAAGGATATTCGGCCATGACGGTTGTCGAAACGTTGATTGATTTGCAGGAGACTGACGGACGCATTCGCGAGCTTGAGGTTGAGTTAAAGGATCTTCCCCGCCGTCAGGCTCTCGAGCGTGCGCGCCTTTCCGGCGTCAGTGCCGATCTTGAGGCGGCGAAGGCTGGCCAGGCGTATGCAAATCAGCGCGTGAAGAACTACGAGGCCGATGCCTTGGCGCTGAAGGAGAAGGTTCGCGAGCTGAAGTTGAACCAGGCTGGCCTTTCGAGCAACAAGGAATACCAGCAGTATTCGATTCAGATCGACCTGGTGAACCATGACCTCGAGGCGACGGAGAACAACCAGCTGGCGGCGATGGACGACCTTCCGTCCGCGCAGAGCCGCGTCGACGACGCGCAGGCGAAGTTCGACGCCGAGAAGGGCGGGGTTGACGCGTTCTGCGCCGAGATCGACGAGCGCATTGCGGCCGTGAAGGCTGAGCTCGCGGAGTGCCAGAAGGAGCGCGCCGAGAAGGCGAAGCTCGTCAGCGACCCGAAGTTCATGCTTTACTACGAGCGTCTCCGCATGAAGCGGTGGCCGGTTGTCGTTCCGCTGACGCACGACGGCGTCTGCGACGGTTGCCATCTGGTGCAGCCGCCGAGTGTCGCGCAGCTCGTGAGCGCGAACGCAAAGAACGGCGAGGCGGGTCGTCCGCAGAACATCGTGGCGTGCACGATGTGCGGCCGCATCCTCTACAGCGCCGACTGATTGAATTTTTCCCCTGAAGCGACGTACGAGTGACCGGTCGCGGCCGCGAGGCTGAGGAAAGTCCGGACTCCACAGGGCGGAGGATCCGCTTGTCAAGGGCGGAAGGCGCGGGGAAATCCCGCGCGATGGAAAGTGCCACAGAGAACAGGTAGCCCGCACGGGTGATAGTGAAAGGGTGAGGTAAGAGCTCACCGGCGCGGCTGAAACGACGCGCGCAGGGCAAACCCTCCTCGGAGCAAGATCAAATAGGGAATCGACGGGCTGCCCGTCCGGCGGGGCCGCAAGGCCCCTTGAGATTCCGGGTTGATTGCTGAGATGAATGATCGGACCCTCCTTCGTCCGCAAGGGTGTCGGAGGGGAACAGAATCTGGCTTATTCGCCGTACGTCGCTTCAGGGGATTTTTTTATTCCCGACCTGCGGTCTCGTTCCTTCGGCGCCAGCCGTGGGGCGTCAGTCCGGTCGCGCGCTTGAAGGTGCGGATCAGGAACGAGGCGTGGCAGAAGCCGCAGCGCTCGGCGATGGCCGCGAGCGGCAGGTCCGTCCCGTCCAGGAGCCGCTTCGCCTCGGCGATGCGCCGGCGGGCGATTTCCGCGCCGGCGCTGTGTCCGAGCCGCGTCGCGAACAGGCGGTCGAGGCGGATGCGCGGAATCTTCAGGGCGGCGGCGATCTGGGCGGCGCCGAGCGGATGCGAGAGATTGCGGGTGATGAAGTCGATCGCCGGCTGAAGCGCCTTGTCATAGACGGCGAACGTTTCCGTCGATTCGCGCGTGATCACGCCCTGGGGCTTGATGCGCGTCAGCCGTCGGGACGGCTCGCCGCCGGACATCATCCGCTCCAGCGTCGCGGCGGCCATGTAGCCGATGCGCTCGTGGTCGTGCGCGATGGACGAGAGGTTCACGCTCTGGTGCTCGCAGATGACCTCGTTGTTGTCGACGCCGATGATCGACACGTCGTCTGGAACCTTGAGGTCGGCCTGCCGGCAGGCGTTGAGGACGTGCGTCGCGTCGTAGTCGTTCCAGGCGAAGACCGCGAACGGCTTCGGGGCGTCCTTCAGCTTCGCCGCAAGCCAGGCGCCCATCTTCCGCCAGTCGTCCTGTCCGGCGCCCGCCACGTCCGGCCAGATCCAGTTCTCGAGCGGACGGCCCCGCCAGATTTCGTTGAATCCCGCGACGCGAAGGTCGTGCGTGTGGTTGTGGCGGACGGAAAAGAACGCCGCGTGACGGAAGTCGCGCTCGTTGAAGTGGGTCGCGGCAAGGCGTCCGATTTCAGGATTGTCGCCGGTGACGCGCACGGCGTCAAAGTCGGGGCACTCCTCCAGGAGGTCGACCATCGGGATCTTCCGGCGGCGGACGGAGCGCGCGAAGCGCATCAAGGCCTCGTCCCCGTTGAGCATCACGAGGACGCCGTCGCCGCTCCAGTCCTTCGGCGGCGAGCGCCGCGACTCGGCGCGCAGGTGCCAACCGTGCTCGCCGGCAAGACGGGCGATGCCCTCGTAGCGGGTGGGCGGATCGGAACTGATCAGCAGCAGGACTTCGTGGTTGTGCATGGCGGTTCGCGGACATGATTGGATGGTGCTATTATTGTACAATTATTTGCTATATCCTTTCAAGTGCCGATTCTGCTAGAATAACCGTAAAGATTTGGAAAGGTATACGAAAATGTCAGATTCCCTTAACGTCAAGCCGGCCGGTTCCTGTCAGTGGGACGCGGCGTCCCTCGGTGAAATCATGCTTCGCCTCGATCCGGGCGACGGACGCATCCACACCGCCCGCGAGTTCAAGGTCTGGGAAGGCGGCGGCGAGTACAACGTCGTGCGCGGCCTGCGCCGCTGCTTCGGTCTCAAGACGACGGCGGTCACCGCGTTCGCGGACAATCCGGTCGGCCGTCTCGTCGAGGACTTCATGCTCCAGGGCGGCGTCGACGTGAGCCACGTCCTCTGGCGCACGTTCGACGGCATCGGCCGCGAGGTCCGCAACGGCCTCAACTTCGTCGAGCGCGGCTATGGCTGCCGCGGCGCGCGTTCCTGTGCCGACCGCGGCCTCACGGCCATCTCCCAGCTCAAGCCCGGCGAGATCGACTGGGAGGCGTTCTTCGGCAAGGAGGGCGTGCGCTGGTTCCATACGGGCGGCATCTTCGCAGCGCTTTCCGAGACGACCGCCGAGGTGGCGATCGAGGCCCTGAAGGCCGCGAAGAAGTACGGCACCGTGACGTCCTACGACCTCAACTACCGCGCCTCGCTCTGGAAGTCCATCGGCGGACAGGCCAAGGCCCAGGAGGTCAACAAGGAGATCGCGAAGTACGTCGACGTCATGATCGGCAACGAGGAGGACTTCACCGCGGCCCTGGGCATCGAGGTCGAGGGCGTGGACGCGAACCTCACGACGCTTCCGATCGAGGGCTTCCGCAAGATGATCGACAAGGCCGTTTCCATCTACCCGAACTTCAAGGCGGTCGCGACGACGCTCCGCAGCGTGAAGTCCGCGACGGTCAACGACTGGAGCGCCATCTGCTGGTACAAGGGCCAGCTCCACCGCTCCGTCCAGCGTCCCGGCCTCGAGATCTACGACCGCGTCGGCGGCGGCGATTCTTTCGCCTCGGGCCTCATCTACGGCTTCATGACCTTCGACGACGCCGAGAAGGCCGTCAACTACGGCGCCGCGCACGGCGCGTTCGCGATGACCACGCCCGGCGATACGTCGATGGCGACGAAGGCGGACATCGAGAAGATGGTCGGCGGCGGCGGTGCGCGCGTCGACCGCTGAGCGCGGTCAACGCGTCGTGACGAGTGACGAAGAACACGTGGATGAGGAGGATCTTGTGAAGAAGTTCTTGGATAAGGATTTCCTGTTGGAGACGGCGGCGGCGAAGAAGCTGTACCACGAGCATGCGGCGAAGATGCCGATCATCGACTACCACTGCCACATCAATCCGCAGGACATCGCGGAGGACAAGCGGTACAAGACGGTGACCGAGGTGTGGCTCGGCGGCGACCACTACAAGTGGCGCCAGATGCGCACCTGCGGCATGCCGGAGACGGACATCACTGGCTCGAAGGATACGGATCCCTACCGTACCTTCCTCGCCTGGGCGAAGACGCTCCCGCGCCTCCTCGGCAACCCGCTCTACCACTGGACGTATCTCGAGCTCAAGAACTACTTCGGCGTCACCGAGCAGCTCTGCGAGAGGTCCGCGAAGAAGATCTACGCGACGTGCAACAAGAAGCTCGCGCAGAAGAACATGAGCGTGCGCGGCCTCATCGACCAGTCCAACGTGAAGCTCATCTGCACGACGGACGATCCGATCGACTCGCTCGAGTGGCACGACAAGATCGCGGCGGACAGGACGTGCAAGGTGAAGGTGCTCCCGGCGTTCCGTCCGGACAAGGCCTTCAACGTGGATAAGAAGCCGTTCGCGGGCTATGTCGAAAAGCTCGAGACGGTCGTCGGGTTCAAGATCCGGAAGTTCAAGGACCTGACGAAGGCGCTCGGCGAGCGCATCGCGTTCTTCGCGTCCAAGGGCTGCAAGGTGTCCGACCACGGACTCGACTACGCCGTGTACGCCGAGGCGACGGAGAAGGAGCTCGACAGGATCCTCCTCGACGGCCGCGCCGGCAAGGCGATCGACGTCGCGGCGGGCGACACGTTCCGCACCGCGGTCCTCCGCTACCTGGCGGGCGAGTATGCGAAGCGCGACTGGGTGATGCAGCTCCACTACGGCTGCATCCGCGACAACTCCGACAAGATGATGGCGGCGCTCGGTCCCGACACGGGCTTCGACGCGGTGGGCGACACGCGCGGCGCGAAGGCGCTCGCGAACCTCCTCAACGCGTTCGAGCAGACGGGCACGATGCCGAAGGTCGTCCTCTACTCGCTCAACCAGAACGACAACGAGATCATGGGCTCGATCGCGGGCTGCTTCCAGACGGACGGCTCGTTCCCGCAGCGCGTTCAGGTCGGTTCTGCCTGGTGGTTCAACGACCACAAGCTCGGCATGGAGAAGCAGTTGCGCGACCTCGCGAACCTGAGCTCGCTCGCCGGCTTCATCGGCATGCTGACGGACTCGCGTTCGTTCCTCTCGTATGCGCGCCACGAGTATTTCCGCCGCATCCTCTGCAACGTGATCGGCCAGTGGGTCGAGAACGGCGAGGTCATCGCGGACTTCAAGCTGCTTGGCCAGATCGTCGAGGACATCTCGTTCAACAACACGAACCAGTACTTCGGCTTCGGCCTGTGATTCGCTTCAGCACGGAGCGTCCGAGCAGGACGCACGAGGCGACGCCGGAGAGGATCATCGTCAGCCAGTAGGCGGGCACCGTCGGGTGGCAGATCCTGACCAGGCCGTAGGCCGGGATCCAGACGAGGAACGAGGTGATCGCCTGCACGCGGCACACGTCGGCTGTCCGGCCGAGTCCGCGCAGCACGCCCTGCAGGACGAGCGTCATCATCTCAAACAGCGTCTTCGCCGCGACAATCGCGACGAGGACGCGTGTCGTTTCGTGGAAGGCTTCCAACGTGACGCGCGCGTTCTTGAGGAACGGATCGAGAATCGGGTCCTGGAAGAGCCAGAGGACCTTCACGTAGAGGACGGCGAGGACGACGGTAAGGATCGTCGCCGTCACGAGGATGCCGCGCACCGCGACCGCGTCCTTTCTGCCGCTGGCGCGTCCGACCAGGATCTCGACCGCGGAGGCGAGTCCCTGGACGGCGCCGTAGGGGATGTTGTTGACGGCGAAGACCGCCGTCGAGGCCGCAACCGCCGCCGGCGCGCCTTCGGACAGGAAGGCCGTGAAGCAGAAGAACCCGCCGATCTCAAGGACGGTCCGGAGTCCGTTCGGCATTCCGAGCCGCAGGATCTCCATCGTCTCCCGCGCCGTGAGGCTCGGCCGGAGCGAGACGGTCCGCGCGCGGAACTCGGGCGCGCGGGCGATGGCCACGGCGAGGATGACGCACGGGACGACGTGAGCGATCGTCTGGGCGATGCCGGCGCCCGCCGTGCCGTCCGGGAGTCCCGCGAAGCCGGCGATGAAGACGGGTGCGATCGCCATGTTGACGAGAAACCCGAAGACCGTGACGAGTCCGACGAACTTCGTCTTTCCCTGTCCCGTGAAGAAACCGCCGAGGACCTGCGCGAGAATCGTGAAGGCCGCGTTGAGCATCAGGATGTCGAAGTAGCGCGTCTCGGCGGCAAGGACGTCCGGCGACGTGTTGAAGACGCCGAGGACGAGCCGCGCGAGCGGACAGCCGAGGGCGAGGAGCGGCAGGGTGAAGAGGGTGAGCCAGACGGACTGCACGAACGCGGCGAGCGCGCCCCGCGTGTCGCCGCCGCCGTGGCGCTGCGCGAAGATCGTCCCCGCATAGCCGAGCGTCATGTTGAAGAACACCATGTACGTGACTGCGAGCATCGACGCGGGAAGCGACGCGTGGAGCGCCGTCGTCGAGTGGTGCGCGAGGAAGAACTGCGTCACGAAGGTGTTCGCGGCGAACGCGAGCTGGGCGAAGACGAGCGGCAGCGCCGTCCGAACAACGAGGGTGAAGTCTTTCCTCATGCGTGCGCCCTCCGCGTCGTCTGCCTGTCGCGCCATTCGCGCATCGTGCAGCCGAAGCGGGCCTTGAACGCCCGCTTCATGAAGGCCTCCGATTCCCAGCCGCAGAGCGTGGCGATCGGTCCGATCGCCTGGCGCGGGTTCGACAGCAGCTCGCAGGCGCGGCGGAAGCGATTCTCGCGGATCTCCTCTGTGATGCGGTGGCCGGTCGCGGCCTTGAAGCGCGTCTCGGCGAGGCGCTCGGAGACGCCCATGACCTTGACGACATCCGCAGCCTTGAGACCCGCGCAGGCGTCGCATCGGATGAGGTCTAGGGCGGTGAGAAGGCGGCGTCCGTAGAACGCCAGCCGTCGCGTGGAAAGGCGTGGCTCGACGCCGAGCGGCGCGTAGGTGAGCTTCTGCGGACGCGTCGCCGGATTCGTGAGCCGTTCGTGGAGGAGGGCGGCCGCCATGCGTCCGCCGCCGCGGAAGTCGGGCTCGACGCTGGAGAGGGACGGACGCAGGTTGTCGCAGAAGGCGGACACGTTGTCGACGCCGATGACGGCGATGTCGCCCGGCACCGAGATGCCGGCCATCGTGCAGACGTCCAGGACGGCGGCGGCGATGTCGTCATTCGCCGCGAAGAGTCCGCAGGGCTTGGGCAATGCCTCAAGCCAGGGGCGGAGACGCGTGGCGAAGTCGTCCTTGTTGCCGAGAGTCCACGGGTCCGTGAGTACGTGGCACGTCCGTCCGATTTCCGAGAGTCGCGCGACGAAGCGCTCTTGCCGGTGGCGGCTCCAGGCCACGCGGGCGCTCCAGCCGACGAAGGCGTAGGCGTTGCAGTCGGACTTTAGCAGCTCCTTCAGCGCCAGGTCCGCTATCGCCGCGTCATCATTGGAGACGACGAATGTCGCCTTGTCCTTGACCACCGCTTCGCCGGCATCGATATGAACGGCAGGGATGTTGCCAAATTCCTCGGCGGGCGGCAGGAGGTTGGAGGATCCCTCGAGGATGCAGCCCTCGGGATTCCAATATCGCAGGACGTCCGCTACGGGGCGTGCGAGGCGCGCCACCTCGATTTCCTCGACATGCCAGTCGTGCGCCACCGCGAATTCGCGCACGCCCGCGAGTTCGGGAACGCGCGATCCCGTGTGGAGGTCGGTGATGAACAGGATCGTCTTCATTCGTGACGCCATTCTATCATGCCGGCATGTCTCAGCGCAAGAATTAATTTACGGTTTCGGACATGTTTTAGATTCGGTTTAGGATCTGAAAATGTCTTGCCATCGTGTAGAATCTCAGCATCATCGAAAAAGGAGACCTGTCCCCATGACCACCCCCCGATCCTTCGGACTCTTCTGCGCCTGCGCCCTCGCCTGTCTTCCCGCGTGGCGGGGCATCGCCGCGCCTGGCGGACTCCAGCTCGTGTTCGAGCAGGACGGTGCCGTCTGCGGCGCCTACGTCAACACGACGACCTACTACAAGCCGTGGGACGTCGCTGCGGATCGTCGGCTGCCGTCCGGTGCGCCGCACGGACTCGCCGCGTTTGACAACTTCACGGTGCGCGGCAACGGCGTGCTGCACGTCACGAAGTCCGGCGCTTATCGGTTCAAGACGATCGCTGACGACGGACTCGTCCTCCACCTGAACGGACGGTGTGTCATCGACCAGCCGAACTATGCGTCCGGCAAGGAGCAGTTCAGCGAGCCGATCGAACTGGAGGCGAACCGGCGCTACCCGATTTCCTTCAGATACCGCGAGGGCACGGGGAGCGAACTCTGCCAGATCCGCCTCCTGGACGTCGCGGCGAACGAGACGATCTGGATCTCGGGCAACCTGCTCGAGCCCGTGCCCGAGCCCTGGACCTTCTTCGGCTACGGACAACGCAGAGCCTACGGCACAGTAGCCTACGACGCCACCGCCCGCGTCTTCGAGCTGACGGGCGTCGGCCGCGGCTTCATGTACGACGGAGACGAGATCGACACGCTCACGCTGCCGACGGGAACGGATGACTTCGTCCTGCAGGCGACCTGCACGGTGCCGCAGGACGGCGCGGCGGCGCTTGTGGCGCGCACCTCGCTCACGAATGCGATCTGTCCCGGCGTCTCGCTCGCCGTCCGCCGAAGCGGCGTGACGTTCGCCGTGCGGGCGCAGCAGGGCGGCGCCGTGAAGGCGACGCAGGTGCCGGACGCGTTCGCCGCCGGGGCGCAGGTGCCGCTTCGGCTGACGCGTCGCCAGGGACGCCTCACGCTGGCGTTCTGCCAGTCGACGGGCGTCTGGACGAACGCGGGCGAGATCGCCGCCACGGGGCTTTGGGCGGGCGACCTGCGCGTCGGTCCCGGCGTCTTCTCGCGGTCGCAGTCCAAGACCGAGACGGCGCGGTTCTCGCGCATCTCGTTTGTGCCCGTGAGCGTGACGCCCGAACTGTCCGTCACACGGGAAGCGTCCGGCGCACTGACCTGTCGCGTCATGACGGGGACGGACGCCGAGCGCCGTCAGGTGACGGGGCGGCGGCTGGGGAGCCAGGGCTGGTGGTGGTCGGACGCCTGCGCCTCCTTCGTGGCGGGCTGGACGGTGACCGTGACGGAGGCGGCGCCCGACGGCATGACGGGGACGGTGGCGCGCGTCTCGGTGCCCGCGAGCGGCGCAAAGACGATCGATGCCTGGAAGGGCGACACGGGCGTCGCGCTGTCCGTCTCGGCGAACGCCGCCTCGTTCTGGTCGCTCGGCTTCGCCTGGCCGACCCTGCCGGCGATGACGGCGACGCTCGCGCCGACGCAGCGGACGCCGGACGGCAAGGGGCTCTGGCAGGCCGTGTACCGGTCGTGGCAGGACGGACCTTCCGCCGCGATGCCGGACCTGACGCTGATCGGCACGCTGCCGTCCGCCTGGGACGTGGCGGACGGTCCCTACGTCACCGACGCGGGCCAGACGGTCGACCGCCAGAACTTCTATTCGCTGTGGCACGGCTTTCTCACCGTGCCTGTGAGCGGCTACTACCGGTTCCGCCAGAGCTACGCGAACGGTTGCGCCAAGCTCTCGCTGGGCGGGACCGACGTCTTCACGGCGTTCGACCGCGTCACCGGGACGCGGACCGACGAAAGCGGGTGGATCCGCCTCACGGCCGGCCGGCGCTATCCGATCAACGTGATGTGGAGGAAGGGGAACGGCACGGGCTCCGGCAGCTTCTCCTTCGCCTGGCGGCGGGACGGGACGGACTGGGCGCCGCTGCCGAAGGAATGGCTGTCGACGACGCGCACGGCGTCTTCTCCCGTGCGGCTCGACCGGGACGGCGTCTTCGGCGCCTGGCGCGACTACGACATCGGGACGTCCATCCCCGGCAACTCGATCCTCGAAGGGACGCTCTCGACGGGAGGACGCCGCCCCGACGCGTTCGACCTCACCTTCCTGGCCTCGTCCGGCGAGGGGTCGTTCGACAACGGACTGACGACCGACGCGATCCACTTCCTCGCGCGGCCGATGGACGGCGACTTCCTCATCGAGGCGAACGTCTCGTTGCCGACAGGATACAACGGGGGCAAGGGCGTGTGGCGCCGCCTCGGACTCTGCGTGCGCGAGTCGCCGACCGCGGCGAACGCGCGCTGCATCACGGCGGTGCGGTCGTATGCCGACGGACGCCTGATGGCGCAGATGCGCAACCGGACGGGCGCGGCGCTCACGACGTTCTTCTCGCGGAACCTCGGCACGGGCACGGCGCGCATCGGCCTCGAGCGTCTCGAAGGTAAGTTGAACGTCTACATCGACGGACGCAAGGTCGCGACGCGGTCGCTGGACGGCTGGCCCGAACGGCTCTACGTCGGTTTTGCGGGTTCCTCCTGGGCGAAGGAGCATCAGGCCGTCGCGTTCTTCCAGAACTGCCGCGTGAAGAAGCAGATCTTCCACGGGTTCTTCATCTCCATCACCGAGCCGCAGCCGGATCCGCTGCCGTTCACGATGGAGGACTTCGCACCCGTCTACAAGGCGACGGTCTTGAAGTTGGGCAAGGGGGCCGTGCGCCTGCAGATGCCGAGCGCGGAATGGAGCACGGGCGCGCTCTATTCGAACAGCAACGGCGTCGACCTCTCGCAGGGCCGCTACCTCGCGGCGGACGTCGAGAACCTTTCGACGACGCGGCAGATGCGCCTGACGATGCACGTGTCAGCGGGCGGCGTCATCACCGACTCGGACGACCATGCCGCGGCGATCCTGGCGCAGAACCGCTCCGTCAACACGGGCATCGCCCTCAATCCCGGTGAGAAGGGCACGATGATGCTCCTGCTGCCGCATGTGGATATCTACGGCTATCCGGACGGTGCGAAGGGCGTGTACACGATTGACACGCACCATGTGACGGACATCGCATTCAAGATCCAGTGGCCGTACGAGAACGAGTTCAAGGGACTTGTCGACTGCAAGGTGTCGAACCTCAGGCTGGTGTCCTTCGCGGACAAGTCCCGCGCCGTGCCGCGCGAGAGATACCTGCCGTTCGTCGACAACTACGGACAGTTCATCCACGACAAATGGTCGGCGAAGGTGACGAACGACGTGCAGCTCGTCGAGGATCTCGTCCGCGAACGTGCGGAACTGAAGCCGGCGCCCGCGACCTGGGACGAATACGGCGGCTGGGCGAACGGTCCGCAGCGCACGGCGACGGGACACTTCCGCACGGAAAAGGTCGACGGCAGGTGGTGGTTCGTCACCCCGTCGGGACACCTCTTCTTCTCCTTCGGGATGAACGTCGCGCGGACGATGACGGACGCGTCGAGCGGTCCCGCCCATCCCGCCTGGTACGCCGACGGGGTGAACAAGAGGGGCAGCATGTCCTACACGCTCTGGAACCTTCAGAAGAAGTTCGGCACAAGTGCGTATACCGAGCCGTACTACGACTTCCTCCTCGACCGCTTCGACTCCTGGGGCATCAACACGATCGGCAACTGGAGCGCGGGCGCGCTCTGCCAGAAGGGACGCAAGCCGTACGTCTGCACGATCTACTCGCGCGACTCGTCCGTCCCGACGCTGTCGAACTACGCGTGGTACGACTGCTTCGCCGCGGACTTCGAGACGAAGCTGAAGGCCGCGGTGAAGGCGAACGCGGCAAAGGATCCGGCGCTCAAGAAGGCGCTGACGGATCCGATGTGCATCGGCTTCTTCATCGACAACGAACCGGGCATCAGCGGCGCCGCGGCGGCCTCGGGTGGGGACGAAAAGGAATTCTACCGCGCGTACTTCAAGGCCTGCCGCGAGGCGATCAAGGCGATTGCACCGAACAAGCTCTATCTCGGCTGCCGTCTCGTCGGCTACCGCCAGTCGTCCTACATCCTGTCCGCGGCCGGCGAATTCTGCGACGTCGTCTCCATCAACGGCTACTGCAACTCCATCTACAACGTGCAGCAGGGACTTCTCAACGGCAACGGCTTCGACAAGCCGATCCTGCACGGCGAGTTCCACTTCGGCTGCATCGACCGCGGCATGTTCAGCGCGGGGCTCTGTCCCGTCGGCACCCAGGCCGAGCGCGCCCGTTCGCTCACGCGCTTCATGCAGGGGGCGCTCGTGCATCCGAACATCATCGGCGCGCACTGGTTCCAGTACCGCGACCAGCCGCTGCAGGGCCGCGGCGACGGCGAGGCGTACCAGGTCGGTTTCGTCGATGTCTGCGACCGCACCTACCCCTGGCTGACCCGCGCGGCCCGTGAGGTCGGCGAGAACATGTACGACTATCGTCAAGCCGGCAGGCTCAAGAACAGCATGAAGTAAGTCTTGCGGTTTTGGATATGCAAAAGGTGCGGTTTAGGATATGTCAAAAACTTGGTTTTTGCTACAATGTAGACATCATCACTTCAGGATGAGGAGACTGTTTATGGCTACTCTGAGGATCAAGAATTTTGCGGCGGTTGCGCTGGCGTTCACGGCGGGTGTCCGTGTGCTGGCCGCCGATTACTATGTCGGTGGCGACAATGCCAGTGACGACAACGACGGTTCGACCTCGGCACCGTTCGCGACAATCACCAAGGCTGTCGTGACGGCGCGTGCGGCGGGTGACGTCATTCATGTTGCGCCAGGTACGTATCTCACGCACCACGACGATGGTGCGGCGGACAATAACTCGAAGTGGGGCCCGAACTTGTGCGTGAAGATGGTCGGTGAAGGCGCGACGCGTGACGACGTGATCATCAAGTCCGACGGATCGCATCGTACGCTGCGCATGGCTTCGGGTGCCTGGGTCGAAAACCTGACGCTTGAAGGACATCCCGAATCCAAGGCTGATAGAGGTGGCGTCATTGAGATGTCGGGAGGTACGCTCACGAACTGTGTCGTGAAGAACGGCGTGGCGACGTCGAATGGCGGAAACATTTACGTTTCGGGCGGTACGATAGTTGATTGTGTCATTCGCGATGGTCAGATCAAAAGCACTGGCACGGCTTGGGATACTTCCAAGGGCGTTAACGTTATGATGAACGGTGCAGCGAAGATGAGCCGTTGCCACATGATCGGTGGTACGACGACGAAGAAAGAGGATGGCACGTTCTATTATGAGCGCGGCAGCGTGCAAATCGGAAATAACGGAGCCGAGGTTGAAGACTGTCTGATCGAGCAGTGCGAGTGCGGCGGCTTGATGCTGCAGGCATCCGGGAGCAAGGTGTACAACACGACGGTCGTCAACAACAAGGCGTATGGCGTATGGTCTTGGGACGCCAAGCAGACGCTCGTCAACTGCGTGATCTTCGGCAATCGTAAACTGGATGGAACCGTCGGGGAATGGAGCGGCAACCAGCCCACGTCTACGGACGCCCAGTTCATCAATTGCGCGATGGCGGCCAATACGCTGTCGACGACCACCTTCCCGACGCTGGTGGTGATTGATGAGAACGACTTTGTCGGTTACGCGGCGGGTGATTATCATCCGGCGCAGGGTTCCGCCTTGATCGATGCGGGCGGGGCGGATCCGCGGGGCGCATCCGCTTCGACGACGGATCTCGAGGGCCATCCGCGCATGAGCGGCACAATTGACATCGGCTGCTTTGAGTTTCAGAAGCCGGACATGATCGTGCGCATCAGCGGCATGACGCTTGATCAGACGACGGCCCCGGCGGTTGCGACGTTTACGCATGTTGCGGAGAATTCGGCGTCCCCTGAGAATGTGACGTTCACCTACGATTTCGGCGACGGATCGGGTCCCGAGACGGTGGCGACGGGGACGATTACGCATACGTACGAAAAGCCCGGTGTCTACACGGTGACGATCACGGCGCGAAATGAATCCGAAGAGGAAGAGGCCGAGATGGTTTATGACGGGTATGCGCAGATCGCCTCGGATACGGTCTATGTGACGCTGGGGAATGCCAAGCCGGAATTCCCGTATGACACGCCGGAGAAGGGGTTTGCTTCGTTGAAGGCTGCTGTGTCGGCATCTGCGGACGGCTACACCATTCTCGTGGGAGAAGGCGTCTACGAGACGACGGATCAGACATCCGTCGGCAAGGCCCTGACGATCGTCGGTCTCGGCGCGACGCCGGAGGGCGTGATCCTGCGCAATACGACCGAGACGCCCGACACCTACTATCATCGAACCATTGAGCTAAACAATGCCGGAGCCTCCCTTGCAAACGTGACGATCGAGAACGGACGCGTCAAGGATGCGAACGGTGCGAACCTCCGGCTGGCGTCCGGCGTTGTCTCGAACTGCGTCATCCGTGGCGGCTATGCGCTTGTCGGCGCAAGCAATGCGGCCGGTGGCGGCGTCGAACTCGGAAGTGGCGCGACGCTCACGCATTGCGTCATCACGAACAATGTCGTCGAGGGAACGTCCGGCAATCAGGGATTGGCGGGCGGCGCCGTGTTCGTGCCCTACAATTCGCAGAACGGCCGCATCAGCAATTCGCTGATTGCCGCGAACCGCTATGTGACGTCGGGCGATACGGCGCGTTCGGGTGCTGCCGGTATCCGTTTCGGCGGAAGCAATAACAATACGCAGGTCGAGAACTGCACGATCGCCGGAAATGTCGTCGAGGGCTCGCTGGCAGAGGATTCGGCGGGTGTTCATTGTACGACCTGGTACGGTCGCCTGCGTAACAACATCATTGCCGGTAACTATGAGACGGGCAAGGCGAAGTATACGTCGGCGAAGGTTGATCTTGAGCACTGCACGTTCGACAACAATCTGACGGATGATACGGTAACGCTCTCGTCGAAGAGTTTCGCCGCGCCGCTATCATCGATCTTCAAGGACTTCGCGAAGGGTGACTATACGCTGAAGACTGGTGGTTCGGCCGTGAACATGGGTACGCAGACAGGTCTTGCTCTACTGCCCTCCGTTGACCTTGCGGGTAATCCGCGTGTGTTTGACGTCAAGGGGAAGAACCGCATTGACATCGGATGTTTCGAGTGTCAGAAGCTGACAGGCTTCTCCATCGTCATCCGCTGATGGATTCCGGCTCCGTCGCTTGCCGGGACTCTCCCGGCGGGCGCGGAGCGCCCACCCTGCCAACGCGAAATTTCGGTAAAATATCCCTATGAAAAGCCTTCTTCTGACTGCAGGTCTCCTGTCTGTTTCGCTGGGTGCGTCCGCGCTGACCCTCGAGGACTTTTCTCCCGTCTACACGGCGAAGGTGCAGCGCGAGGGGACAAATTGCGTCGTCCTCGTGTTGAACAGCGCCGAATGGGGGGCTGGACTCAAGTGGACGTCTGCGGCGGGAGAGGACTTCTCTCGGGCGAAGTATCTGGCCGTCGATGTCGAGAACCTGTCGCAGACGCGGCAAGGGCGGCTCACGATGCACGTCTCCGCAGGCAGCGCGAGCGGCGACTCGGGGGATCACGCGACGGCGATCTTCAGGAAGAACAGGTCCGTCAACACGGGCATCGGACTCAACCCTGGCGAGAAGGGGACGATGAAGCTCCTGCTCACCCATCCCGAGATCTACGGTGCGCCTGCGGACGCACGCGGTCCGAATGTGATCGACACGCATCATGTGACGGAAGTCTCCTTTCAGATGCAGTGGCCGTACGAGGAGGAGCGGGAGGATCTTCCCGATTTCCGTCTCTCCAACCTGCGGCTTGAGGGCGAACCGTACGCGGCTCGCGCTGTCGCGGCGGAGAAGTACGTGCCGTTCGTCGACAGGTACGGACAGTTCGCGCACGCGAACTGGAAGTTCAAGGTCGCGTCCGACGACGACCTCAAGGGGGATCTCGCGCGCGAGCTGAAGAGACTCAAGCCCGCGCCCGAGAGTTGGGACCGCTTCGGCGGCTGGGCGACGGGTCCGCAGCTGAAGGCGACCGGGCACTTCCGCACCGAGAAGGTCGATGGCAAATGGTGGCTCGTGACGCCGGAGGGGCACCTCTTCTTCTCCGTCGGCCTCGACGTGACGCGGATCATGACGGACATCACGGACGCGTCGAAGCATCCGACATGGTACCAAGGGGAGATTCCCGCGGACGGCAAGATGGCGTTCACGATCTGGAACCTCGAGAAGAAGTTCGGCAAGAAGGACTTCGCGTCCGACTACTACGACCTCGTCTTCAGGCGGTTCGATTCGTGGGGACTCAACACGATTGGCAACTGGAGCGCGCCGGAGCTCTCGCTCGCCTCCCGAAAGCCCTACGTCTCCTGCGTGCTCGAGCGCGCGAAGGGCGTGAAACGCCATCCGAAGTTCCACATCTACGACTTCACCGCGCCCGATTTCGAGGCGAAGTTCCGTGCGGCGATCCGCGAGAAGTTCGCGACGGACCCGTCGCTTCGGCATGCGGCGAAGGATCCGATGTGCATCGGCTTCTTCATCGACAATGAGCTGCAGTTCCAGAAGTGGATTCCCGACGTCGGCCCTGCGAAGGCCGCGCCGTACGTCGACCTCTACTTCCGCCTCTGCCGGGAGGAGCTCGCGAAGGCCGCGCCCGGGAAACTCTATCTCGGCAGTCGCTTCGTCGGCTTCCGTCAGGACGGACTCCTCTGGCGCACGGCGGCGAAGTATTGCGACGTCGTGACCGTGAACGCCTACGCGAATTCGGTCTACAACATCTCTGAGAAGATCTTTGACAAGGGCCGGGACAAGCCGATCCTCGTCGGCGAGTTCCACTTCGGCTGCTACGACCGCGGCATGTTCAAGCCCGGTCTTGCGCCCGTCTGGAATCAGACCGAGCGCGCCCGCAGCTACACGCGCTTCGTCGAAGGCTGCCTCGCTCATCCGTGGATCGTCGGCTGCCATTGGTTCCAGTACCGCGACCAGCCGCTCCTCGGACGCGGGGACGGCGAGGCGTATCAGATCGGCTTTGTGGACGTCTGCGACCGTCCGTATCCCGCGCTGACCCGTGCCGCCCGCAGGATCGGCGGCGAGCTGTACGAGAAGAGGTCGAAGGGTGTGTGGTAAGGTGAAGCTTCGGTTCTTGATTGTCGGCGTGTGCGCGGTCTGGGTGTCCTCGGCCTTCGCCGGACGGAGGGTGACGTCGCTCTCCGGTCCTGGGTGGACGTGCGACGGCGAGGCGGTCACCGTGCCGCATTGCTGGAACGGCATTGACGGTGCGGATGGCGAGCCGGCGAAGCCTGTCGGCACGAACGCGTATGACCGCTACGGGATGTCCGTCTCGCCTGACACCTACGTGCGCAAGGCGGCCGTGTACACACGGGCACTGCCCGATCCGACGCCGGGGCGCCGCCAGTTCGTCCGCTTCGGGGCCGTCTCGCGCGAGGCGACGGTGAAGATCAACGGACGCCTCGCCGGTACGCATGCGGGCGCGTTTACGGCCTTCACGGTGGAGGCGACGCCGTTCATGAAGCCAACCGGCAACGTGCTCGAGGTCGTCGCCGACAACCGCTACAATCCCGACCTGGCGCCGCTGAGTGCGGACTACACGCTGATGGGCGGCATCTATCGCGAGGTCGAATGGCTCGAAACGCCGCCGGTCTGCATCGATCCCGTCACGGACGGTGCGGACGGCGTGACGCTCGACGTCAACACCAACGGCACGGTGGTGGCGACCGTGCGGGTGCTGCGCCCTGAACACGCGATGGGGGCCATCGCGTCGACGGTGAAGCAGACCTTCCGATTTCCTTCGCCCGAGCTCTGGAGTCCGGAGCATCCGAAGCTCTATTCCGTGCACATCGAGATCGAGAGCGGCGATGCAATCGACGTGCCGTTTGGGTTTCGCACGGTCGAGTTCCGGGCGGACGGCTTCTACCTGAACGGACAGAAGCGCAAGCTGCGCGGCGTCAACCGTCATCAGGATGTCGGCGCGCACGGCTGGGCGGCGACGGCAGAGGAAGACGAACGCGACTTCAGGCTCATCAAGGAGACGGGCGCGGATGCGGTGCGGCTCGCGCACTATCCGCAGAGCCGGCGCGTGATGGATCTCTGCGATCGGCTCGGGCTTCTCGTCTGGTGCGAGGAGCCCGCGATCAACTGGCTGGCGAAGTCGCCGGCGTTCAAGGCGAATCTCCTTCAGCAGGCGCGCGAGATGGTCGCGCAGAACCGGAACCATCCGTGCGTCTTCGCGTGGTCCCTCTTCAACGAAATCTACAACAGCGTTCCGCCGGACCGCGACGAGGAAGGGTGGATGGAGGCGATTCTCGCCGACTGCCGCGACCAGATTCGCGCGCTGGATCCGTCGCGTCCGATCGTGGCGGCTTCCGACCGTCAGCCGCGCCGTCTGCTGAACGACCTGCCCGACCAGCTCGCTTTCAACGCCTATCCGGGCTGGTACGGTGATACGACGATGCGTCAGGACATCGAGCAGTGGTTCGCCGCCTCGGGGCGGCAGATGATGGGCATCGCCGAATACGGGGCGGGCGGCAATCCGTTCGAGCATCTCGATCCGCTGCCGCCGGGACGGCTCGATCCGGGCGGTCCCCTGCATCCCGAGGAGACGCAGGTGAAGCTCCATGCGGCGGACTACCGTGAGATCGTCGCCGAGCCGCAGCTCTGGGGAACTTTCATCTGGGCGATGTTCGACTTTGCGGCGGATGCGCGGCGCGAGGGCGGGAAGAACGGCATCAACGACAAGGGACTCGTCACGCGCGACCGCGCGGTGAAGAAGGACGCCTTCTATTTCTACAAGGCGAACTGGTCCGCAGAGCCCGTCCTTCACATCTGCTCGCAGCGCGCGACGGAGACCGCGAACGCCGCCTGCACGGTGGTCGGCTTCTGCAACCGCGGCCCCGTGACGCTGGTCGCGAACGGCAGACCGGTCGGCACGCAGGTGCCGGACGTCGTCAAGGTCGTCCGATGGACGGATGTGCCGCTTCGCAAGGGCGAGAACGTCCTGGAGCTGCGGACCGACGACGGCCGCATCTCGACGCGTCGGCTCGTGCGCTGATTGCGACATGCATTTCTGTATTGCCCTCGGGTCCTTGTCATGATAGACTTGTAAGGTTGTAAACTAGCATCACCAGTTGGATGGGAGAAGTGTACATGAAGAAGATGGTTTGTGCGGCTGCGCTCGCGACGTGCGGGGCGGCGATGGCGATTACGGATGCGGAGATCGAGAAGCTCATCGGCGAGATGACGCTTGAGGAGAAGGTCGGTCAGCTCGTGCAGCTCGGCTCGGCCGGCAAGGAGGGTGGTCCGCTCAGTCAGGACGCAACGGGCGTCGCGCTGCCGGCGGACGTCGCCGAGATGGTGCGCAAGGGCGAGGTCGGCTCGCTCATCGGCGCGTGCGGCGTCACCAACTTCAACGCCTTCCAGCGCATCGCGATGAACGAGGCGCGGGTCAAGATCCCGCTCATGGTCGGGCATGACATGATCCACGGCGTGATGACCCAGGCGCCGATTCCGCTGGCGCTTTCGTGCGCGTGGGACGAGAAGACGTGGCAGGACTGCGGACGCCTTATCGCGGTCGAGTCGCCGGCGAAGGGCTGCAACTGGACGTTCACGCCGATGGTGGACATGTGCCGCGATCCGCGTTGGGGACGCATCGCCGAGGGCCCGGGACAGGATCCGTACCTCGGCGGCCGGATGGGCGCGGCGATGGTGAAGGGCATTCAGTCCAAGGCGGGCGCGCTGCCCGTCGCCTCGTGCCTCAAGCACTTCGCGGCCTACGGCGGCGCGGAGGCGGGACGCGACTACAACACGGTCGAGATGAGCGAGTCGACCTTCCGCAACGTCTACCTGCCGCCGTTCAAGGCCGGCGTCGAGGCGGGCGCGCTCACGGTGATGCCGGCGTTCAACACCCTGAACGGCGTTCCCTGCAGCGTCAACAAGTGGCTCCTCACCGACATCCTCCGCGATCACCTCGCGTTCAAGGGCTTCACGATCTCCGACTGGTGCGGCGTCTCGGAATGCGAGCTTGACCATCACGGCATGGCCGAGACGCATGCGGGCCTCGTCGAACTGGCGATGGACGCCGGTATGGACCAGGACATGATGGCGGGCCTCTACCGCAAGGAGCTCGTGCAGCTCGTCAAGGACGGCAAGGTGCCGATGGCGCAGGTCGACCGGAGCGTCCGCAACATCCTTCAGGTGAAGAACGCGCTCGGCCTCTGGGAGAACCCCTACATCGACGAGGCGAAGCTGAAGGCGCAGATCGACCTCGCGGCGCATGCCCGCCAGGCGCGCGCGATCGCGGCGAAGTGTTGCGTCCTCCTGAAAAACGAGAAGGATGCGCTGCCGCTCAAGCCAGGCGTGAAGGTCGCGCTGGTCGGTCCGGGTGCCGAGGACTGCGTCAGCATTTCCGGCACGTGGTCCGCCTACATTGAGAACAAGTTCGAGATGACGCTGCCCGAGGGCCTGCGCGGCGCCGGCGTCACGTTCACCTACACGCCGGGCTACGACTGGCAGAAGGGGCGCGCCGATGCGAAGGCGCTCAAGGCGGCCGCGAAAGAGGCCGATGTCGTCGTGGCGCTCTTCGGACAGAAGGGCACCGATTCCGGCGAAGGCTGGAGCGTCCTCGACATCACGCTGCCGAAGGTGCAGCTCGAGGCGCTTAACGTCCTCAAGCGGACGAAGAAGCCGCTCGTTGCGGTGCTGATCAACGGACGCCCCCTCGCGATTCCCGAACTGGCGGAGAAGGCGGACGCGATTCTCGAGGCGTGGTGTCCAGGCACGAGCGGCGGCGGCGCGATTGCCGACGTCCTCACGGGTAAGGTCAATCCCGAGGGCCGACTCACGACCGAGTTCCCGGTGTCGGTCGGCCAGCTGCCGCTGTACTACAACCGCCTGCGGACGGGGCGTCCCTCGGACGTGAGCGCGCCGTACTGCTCGTGCTATCGCGACGGTCCCCACCAGGCGCTCTATCCGTTCGGCTACGGCCTCGGCTATGCGACGTTCGCCTATGCGAACGAGCTGGTCAAGGTAGAAGGTGAAGGTAATCAGAGGAAGGTCGTCCTTTCCTGCGACGTGACGAACACGGGCAAGGTCGCGGGCGTCGAGACCGTGCAGGCCTACACGCGCCAGATGGTCGGCGTCGAGTCGCGTCCGATCCGCGAGCTCCGCGGCTGGCAGAAGGTCGCCCTCGCGCCGGGCGAGACGAAGCACGTGACGATCGAGGTCCCGGTCGCGCAGCTCGGCTACTGGTCGAAGGACAGGCTCGTGCCGGCGGCCGGCCCGATGCGCGCCTGGATCACCCGCGACTCCGCCTCGGGCAAGACCCTCGAATTCCGCCTGTGATGAAGACGTCCTGCGCCTGTTCACTGGGCCTTCTCGGCCTGTTGCTGGCCCCGGTCGCCTTTGGCGCTTCGACGGGCCTTGAGGTCGATCCTCCGTCAGATACTGGCGCGGCGTGTCCGACACCTCGCGCCACTTCTCAACAGCATCTCAAGGTGACGGCCTGGGAGTTGCGCGATCAGACCGACGGGGTCGGGGAGCTCGTGCAGAAGCGTGCGTGGCTGCTTCTGCCGGGAACGGGCGGTTTTGACCTGACGGGCAATGTCGTTGACGTGCAGGATGTCGTGACGGGCGCGGGCACGGTCTACCTGCGCCTCGCGCCGCTCCCCGGTTCGCGGAACTGGGACGGACCCGACTTCAAGGTGAAGCCCGGTTCAGTCGAAGGCGTCGAGGTCATCGCGCGCGACTGCCGCACGCTGACGATTGCGTACGCCGGCGGCGAGACCGGACGCCGGGCGGCGCTGATGAAGGCGCAGCGCGAGCTGCGTCCGTTTGTCCCGGGACGCGACGGGCTTTTCCTGTCCAACACCTGGGGGGACCGCAACCGCGACGCGCGGCTGTGCGAACCGTTCATGCTGAAGGAAATCGCCGCCGCTGCGGAACTCGGCGTTGACGTCGTGCAGATTGACGACGGGTGGCAGAAGGGCCGCACGGCCAACTCGTCCGCAGCGAAGGGCAAGGGCGTGTGGGACGGCTACTGGGCGAGCGATCCCGACTTCTGGAAGCCCGATCCCGTCCGCTTCCCGAACGGACTCAAGCCCCTCGTCGCGGCGGCCGCGGCGAAGGGGATGGGACTCGGCCTCTGGTTCGGTCCCGACTCCTCGCACGACGCGGCGAACTGGGAGCGCGACGCGGACCTCCTCCTTGACTATCACCGCACGCTCGGCATCAACTATTTCAAGATCGATTCGCTCAAGACACGGAGTCCCCAGTCGCTGCAGAACCAGGCGGCGCTCTTTGACAAGGTGCTGAAGGGTTCCTCGAACCGCGTCGTCTTCGACCTGGACGTGACGGCCGAGCGGCGTCCGGGGTATTTCGGCCTTCCCGAGATCGGTCCCGTCTTCGTCGAGAACCGTTACACCGACTGGCACAAGTACTGGCCGCACCAGACGCTCCGCCAGTTCTGGGCGCTCTGCGACGTGGTCGATCCCGTGCGGCTTCGGATGGAGATCCTGAATCCGCTTCGCCACGCCGATCTCTACGCGAACGATCCGCTCGCGCCGTCGAACTGGCCGGTCGAGAGCGTGTTCGCGTCCGTGATGCTCGGCAGTCCCCTCGGCTGGTTCGAGGCGAGCGGCCTCGCCCCCGAGACGAAGGCGAAGCTTGCGCCGTTCGTCGCGACCTGGAAGAGGCATCGCGACCGTCTGCACGCGGGCGTCGTCCATCCGGTCGGCGCGAAGCCCGACGGCGTCTCCTGGACGGGCTTCGTCGTGCAGGGCGAAGAGAGTCTGGACGTCCTCCTCTTCCGCGAGCTCAACGCCTCCGACAAGTACCTTCTCGACCTGACACCGTACGGCGTTTCGTGCGACGGGGCCTGCAAGTCAGATTCCGTCCCCGTGGAAGTCCTTTCGCCGCGAGGGTCCGCCGAAAGGCGCGCCGGAAGCCTGCTGGTTAGCATCCCCGACAAGCTCGACTTTATCTGGGTCAGGAGTCCTCTTTGAGGCGCATCTCTGATTTTCACCCCTGTGTTTTGAGATTGGCGGGGGGCGAAGGGGGTACTATACGCGAATGAATCGCTGTGTTGGATCCTTCGGCATGGCGGGGTTCGTCATGGCTAGTTTGCCGGCGGCAACAAGGGGGCGAACAAGGTAGTGCATGGTGTAGGACTGTGTACGGCCCGTGAATGCTGACAGTTCCTCGCGGGAGCGCGGTGTCCGGCAGAACGATAGGAGCGTCTCTTCGGCTTTGCGCCTGTCGAACACGACATCGTCCTCTGGGCGGCGGTTGCGGAACACAACCTTGAATTCGCCGTGAACCACGGAGAACTCCGGCGGTGGCAGGGATTTCCGCGTCAGGGACTATGGCGGCGAGGTTGGGTCGGTCGGTCTTAATCGACCGGATGTAATCGGTACTCCGTTCACTTTCTTTTCTGCGCTCCTTTTGATAGAATCTAAAGACCTATGAGCATCCTGATTCTATCGACATTGCTGGCCGTGGCTGCGCCGACGGGGAACGAGTGGCAGGACAACCAGAACCTTTCGCTGGGTAAGGAGCCGACGCGGGCGGCGTTCTCGTCGTTCGAGACCGAGGAGGCGGCGCTGGGCGTGCTGCCCGAAGCCTCCGTACGGACCGTCTCGCTCGATTCCGACACCGCCTGGAAATTCAACTGGGCGAAGGACCCGTCCTCGCGTCCCGTCGACTTCTACAAGCCGTCCTACGACGTCTCGAAATGGCCGTCGATCGCCGTGCCCTGCTCCTGGCAGGCGATGGGCGCGGGAAACGGCGGCAAGGGCTGGGGCACGGCGCTTTACACGAACGTGCCGTATCCGTTCCAGAAGGACGCGCCCGGCGGGTCCAAGGTGATGCTCGATCCGCCGAAGCACTTCACCAACTACGCGGCGCGCAATCCCGTCGGCTCCTACCGGCGCGACTTCGACCTGCCGAAGGACTGGCTTGCGAAGGGCGATGTCTTTCTCAAGTTTGACGGTGTCGATTCCTTCTTCTACCTCTGGGTCAACGGCGCCTACGTCGGCTTCTCGAAGGACAGCCGCTCGCCCGCGGAATTCAACGTGACGAAGTTCCTCAAGGACGGAAAGAACACCGTCGCACTCGAGGTCTACCGCTACTCGGACGGCAGCTACCTGGAGGACCAGGACATGTTCCGCCTCTCCGGCATCTTCCGCCGCACCTGGCTCCTCTCGCGTCCCAAGGACCGCATCGTCAACTTCCGCCTCAACGCGAAGCCGACGGTGAAGGACAAGTTCGAGGGCGAGTGGAGGTTGGAGGTTGAGGTGGAGAAAACAGGTGGAGGTGGAGAGTGGACGGTCGCTGTCTATTCGTCCGCCGGAGAGCTCGTCAAAAAGGAAAACTTCACCCTTCCGCTGTCCACCTCCCACTCCCACTCCACCTCCAACTCATCTCTCCACCTCAATCTCCCCAACATCAAGCCCTGGAGCGCGGAGTCGCCGACGTGCTACACGGTGGTGATCGGCAACGGCAAGGAATTCGTCTCCACCGTCTACGGTTTCCGCGTCTCCGAGATGCGCACCGAGCCGAGCGGGGTGACGCGGTATTATCTCAACGGACAGAAGATCAAGCTCAAGGGCGCGAACCGGCATGAGACGGACCCGCTGTACGGACACTACGTCCCCAAGGCGCGCCAGGAGCAGGACGTGAAGCAGCTCAAGGCGGCGAACTGCAACTGCGTCCGGAACGCGCACTATCCCCAGGACGACTACTGGTACTATCTCTGCGACATCCACGGCATCTACCTCGTCGACGAGGCGAACGTCGAGTCGCACGGCTACGGCTATGGCGCACAGTCGCTCTCGCATCAGCCGAGCTGGAAGAAGGCGACGGTGGATCGCAACCGCTCGATGGTGATCCGCAACTACAACCATCCGTCCGTCGTGATCTGGTCCCTCGGCAACGAGGCAGGTCCGGGCGAGAACTTCCGCGCCGCGAACGCCGCGATCAAGGCACTTGATCCGGTCCGTCCGATCCACTACGAGCGCGACTGGTCCGTCGCGGACATGGACGGCTGCCAGTATCCCGCCGTTCCCTGGACCTGGGACAAGGCCGCGCAGAAGAAGTCGAAGAAACCGTTCTACATCTCCGAATACGCCCACAACATGGGCAATGCGATGGGCAACCTCAAGGACTACCAGGACGCGATCGAATCGTCCGACGTCATCCTTGGCGCGACGATCTGGGACTGGGTGGACCAGGGCCTTTATAAGAAGGTGGAGAAAAGAGGTGAAGGTGGAGCGGATCGCATCATCGCCTTCGGCGGGGACTTCGGGGACAAGCCGAACGACGGATTCTTCTGCATGAACGGCTGCGTCCTCTCCGATCGCACGCTTGAGCCGGGCTACTGGGAGATCAAGCACGTCTACCAGAACTGGACGGCCTCGCTCGAGACGGAGATTGACAAGCAGGATCAGACGAAGTCACGGATCGGCGTGCGTGTCCGGAACAAGAACTACTTTGTCGGCAGCGACTCCGTCGTGCTCGAGTGGTATCTGCTGCGTGACGGCATGCAGGTGAAGAAGGGGCGGTTGGAGCTCGGTGAGATCGGCCCGCAGACTTCGCGCGTGCTGCCGCTCCCCGACGAGGTCGTCGCGGCCATGAAGAAGCCCGGTCTCTACTCGCTTCGCTTCGCGTTCCATCAGTGGTTCGGCAAGACCCGTGAAGTGATTGCAACCGATCAGATCGACTTCCCGGAGCCGGCGCGTCAGCACCTCGCGGACATGCGCAGGGCCCGCATCCGCGGTCCGCAGGTGGATGAATCCTCAGATGCGATTGTGGTGCGGACGCCGGGCGGATCGGTGACCTTCTCCAAGGCCACGGGCCTCATCTCGTCCATCGTGCGCGATCCGAAGGCGGGGAACCTCCTCGAGAAGCCGATGACGCTCGACCTCTACCGTGCGCCGTCCGCGAACGAGAGTTCGTTTGCAATCCACATCGCCGAGCAGTGGGCGGCGTGGGGACTGATGGACCCCGTTGGCAAGGTCGAGGCGATTTCGCCGGTGAAGACGGAAGGCGCGGAGGCGTCGTTCACGGTGGTCACCGACTGGACGTTCCCGAAGGGGAAGCGTGTCAACGGCTTCAACAATGCGGAGGTCTCCATTGCCGATTGCGCGCCGACGCAGAAGCTCGGCTTCAAGACGGCGATCCGTTGGACGATCGGCGGAGACGGGGCGATCCGGGCGACGGCGAAGATCCGTGCGTACGGTCCGCGGCTCGAGCTCTCGCGCGTCGGCTTCTCGTGCGTCCTAAAGGGCGCGGACCATCGCGTCGACTGGTTCGGACGCGGTCCGTGGGAGAACTACGTGGACCGCAGGTCGGGCGCGTTCCTCGGTCAGTGGAAGAAGAACGTAAAGAACTTCTACTTCCCGTACTGCCGCAACGAACTGAGCGGCGATCATGAGGACACCTACGGCCTGTCGCTGGCGGGCCTCACGATCCGCACGCTCGGCAAGCCGTTCGCGTTCTCGGTGAATCCGTATACGCCGGCGGAGCTTCTTGCGGCGGTGCATCCGGAGGATCTCGCGCCGTCGACAAAGACGCATGTGGGCCTTTACGCCGCGACGCGCGGATTGGGCGGCGCGAGCTGCGGTCCCCAGCCGATCGAGCGGGACATGATCCGCACCGACCGGGACTACGACCTCGACGTCGTGCTGCAGCTCGACGAGACGCAGCTCACGCCGCTTGCGGCGCGCGAGGTGACGCTGCCCGAGCTGCCGGGCCGGACGGCAACGAAGGGGGCGAAGATCGTCACCTGCTCGAGCCGCGAGCCAGGCGAGGGCGATCCGGAGCATCTCATCGACGGGGACCTCGGGACGATCTGGCATTCGCAGTACGGGGTGACGATGGGCAACTTCCCGCACGCGATTGTGGTGGAGCTCGAGAAGAAGGAGACGCTGAAGGGGCTTCGCTTCACGGGACGCCAGAAGGGGCCGAACGGACGGATCAGGAACCTGACGATCGAGACGTCGCTCGACGGCAAGACGTGGTCCGCACCGGTGAAGGGCACCCTCCAGAACAACGCGAAGCCGCAGGAAATCCGCTTCCCGAAGCCGGTGGAGCTGAAGTTCTACCGCTTCACGGCCCTCGACAACCA